>MEWG01000034.1:7275-14451 GCA_001773295.1 candidate division WWE3 bacterium RIFOXYD1_FULL_39_9 | reverse complement strand
CTCTCTGCTCTTATCGTGACTGTCACAGTTTCTATAAAAACCTATCCTCAAATTACTAAAACTATAGATGAAATGATGTCAAAAGTTAAAGAAATATACCCACAAGAACTAGTGATATCAACAAAAGGCAATGAATGGTCCATAAATGTACCTGAACCGCTTGTTATACCCTTCCCGGATGTGGATGCCCTTGAAAATATCCCTGCAGACGCAACTCAACCTGAAACACAGAGTATTCCTGAAAATTTAATAGTCTTAAACCACGCCGGAACAGTTGAAGATTTTGAAAACATGAAAACGCTAATTTTGGTTAACGAAAAAAATATACTGATAAAAGAGGCCAACAATTACAGCGTATACCCCATTGAAAACCTACCTGAAGCGCAAATAGACAAGGCTAAATTTGTAGGAATGGTAGATGGATTAAAAGAATTCACTAAGTTTCTGCCGTACATAATCTCGGTTCTAGTATTTGTTGGAATCGTTTTCTACTATCTGATTTTTAGACTGATTTACCTCTTTATTGCTGGATTTATGACCTGGCTTATCACATTTGCTTTCGGGTCCAAACTAACCTACGTCCAGAACCTTCAAGTTTGTCTGCACGCACTCACACTACCAATAACTATTGAGGTTATAGCTACAACACTGGGCTTTAACATTACTATTCCCTTCTGGTTTGCACTCACAAACATGATTTTTGCCATCTTTGCCATATATACAATGTCCAAAAACACTGACACTACGGCCCTAACACCTCCAACCCAAGCTGAAGAATTACAAGAAACACAGTAAACATGATTGAATTGGGAACTTCCGGATTAAATGTAATCGCGGATTTGATCTGTATTGATGAGCAAACCCCTGTGTGTTAGTATTTTGCACGTAGCTTATATTCCCCTGTAGCTCAGCGGTAGAGCGGGCGCCTGTTAAGCGCTAGGTCGCTGGTCCGAATCCAGCCGGGGGAGCCATAAAAATGTGCATCAGCCGCAGGTTGGTGGACATTTTTTTGGTACCTCTTGATGGTTGGACTTTGCGAAGCAGGGTCCGCAATTGCAAGGCAATTCATGAGCTTTAGCGAATTATCCAGCCGGGGGAGCCAATTAGCCCTTATACGAACTAAATCTCTTGTAACTAAAGTCTCAAACTCTGGTACGAACTCAAAGTTCGTTATAATACGTTCTTTTTCTAGGAATGCTTTTGATATAAAGAAGCGGAGGAATTGCTTTTTCTGAAGCGTGTTCATAGCGTCACACAAGTCTCCAATGTGACGTAATCCATTAATAATTTTCTCAATTTCCGAGTCCTTTAAATTTGTTGAGGGCTTGTCTAGAGCCTTAATCTGCTCCTCTACCTGTTTCAGCCCTTCTTTAAGAGGTTGATAGCGAGATTTAATTCGTGAGAAGTCTACTAGTTCATCACCACCGAACATTTTATCCTCAAGCACTTTCATCTTTTTATCAAGGATATCTCGGCGTTGCCTCAACGTTTTCAATTAATCGGGAACATAACTGCAATAAACTCGCTGTGTCAACTTCTCGCAATACGTAAAACTGAACAAATGTTATTAAGCAAACAAAATAAAAAAGTGCTATAAGTAAAATGTGATTGGAAATGTAAATGGATATACAGTTAAAGAAGAATGGTTCATTGACAAAGGAACTTTTGGGGCTGTTTATAAAGCTTTTAAGGACGACGTTTTTTATGCTATTAAAGTTTTCCAAAGCGATTATGTGATTAGTGACTATGGAAAAGACAGGGTTCTAAGAGAAATTAAGGCACTTCAAAAAATAGACCATCCAAATGTTGTAAAAATCCATGATTTCGGCATTTTTACAGAACATGGATTTGAATACTACTACTTGATAATGGACTTTGTAGACGGAAGTACTCTAGGTGAACTCGTCGGGCAACTTCGTGAAACTGAGTCTATGAGAATAATTAAATCCGTACTTGAAACATTAGAAAAAGTACACGAAGTAGCTATACACAGAGATTTAAAACCACAAAATATCAAAATAAAGAAGGACGGCACGCCGATAATCCTAGACTTTGGTTTAGCTAAATTAATTGATTACTCTTCAATCACGCAAACTGGTGAAAGACTTGGGTCATACGCGTATATGTCACCAGAGCAAGTTACAGACAGCAAAAACGTTGACGCCAGGTCAGATTTTTACTCAATTGGAGTTATTTTTTACGAGCTAGTAACAGGAACGAGCCCGTATGACGCAGTAAATCTTCCAGCACTGATTGAACAGATTAAAAACAGATACCCGACACCACCCTCCGAGCTAAACCCTGAAATAAGTTATAAAACTGAAACTTTGATTTTAAAACTCTTGGAAAAAGAACCTTACAAGAGATATCAGAGTATTAAGGAAATAATAAGTGTGATAAATACCGATATAAAGCCTAGGAGAGGACTATTAGATATTGAGAGTACCTACTTCGTTAGATTATTACATAACGAGAAAACAGTTATTTTGGAGGCTATTGACAAGGGGCTTGCTAGTAACCTAATTTTCCCGGCGCATTTCTTTGCAAAGCAGCATCCTACAGTAAAAGAATTGTCGGAACGTAAGATTAGATTAATTACCGACCCATCAACGAATAGAATGAACTACACAGCGTTCACAAAGACACTGAGTGTAAGACAACTCCCCTATGCACCAGAAGATAAAGTTACACCCTATCAGAAGAAAGACTTCCAGTCTATTGAACAAATCAAAACATTTGTAAGAAACGTATTGAAATATCAAATTGAAAACAGCAATACTGAGTTAGTAGCACCATTCTTTTACGCAAAGGACGCTGATGACGAGTGGTTTAGCATTAATTTGCGTTTATTAAGGGAATCGCTAAATATTAGAGATGAGCTATACCCTGATGTACCTCTCTGGGCTTCTATTTGTATGAGTATTGAAAAATGGTACGCAGAAGACACAAGAAAATACATCTTGAATAATTATGTACGATGGGCACCAGATGGGTTTTTAATTTATCCAGATAAAATTGATAACAATACCAGCATCTCCCAACTCTACCACTACACAAAGCTTTTACTGGAATTACAAAAGTATGCTGATAGACCAGTCGTGGCATGTAGGTCAAACACTTTTGGACTTATCTTACTTGCCGCAGGTATTAAAGGTATAGGGTCGGGAATGTCTGCCTTAGACTCCTTTAGCGAAGACCTACTAACCTCAGACGAGGAGGACTACTCGGTTGGTACAAGATATTACTACCCTGAGCTTATGACTATGATATGGCTAGAAAAAAACTTACCTACAAGACTAATTGATATATACAAATCTTCTTTAGGGGAGGAATTAAAGTGCAACTGCCCTTATTGCAAACCTCTATATGATAAAGGGGAGCTGCCACGATCTAATGTGAAGTTGCATTTCCTATATAGAAAATTCCAAGAGTTGGAACAAATTCGTAACCTAACCGAAAAAGAACAACGACTAGAATATCTAGAAAATAGAACAAAAAAAGCATTGGGATATCTAAAGGAATTGAGAGATAAAGAGATTAAAGTGGTCAGTTCATACGCCCATCTCAATACGTGGCTAGAATTGATTGATAAACTAAAAAACCTTAGCATTTAACTTACTTAAGATAAGCTCTTTGGCAAAGCTGTTATAACGAAAGTCCAGCAAATTATTGGGTTGTTGGGGATACAAAATCTTGTCTATTTCACCTTTATAAACATCATAAATTATTAACCCTATATTACTTTCAACGAACTGGTTAATAGGAATATTTTCGGAAAAATCTTTTGATAGAGCAACATAGCATTCATCAGCAAAATATTTATATCTACGAGCTTGTATTAAACCATTTTTGTAATCACTTAACTTCGCCTCAACTGCAATAATTTTCTTGATGGGGTTAGAGGAGTCGTCGTCCGTACGTGTAAACACATTTTTTGCTCTTTCAGCAATATAACCATAGTTCAACAATAAACGGATTAGCGAGTTGACTTTCGTTTGGCTTAAGTAATCAAACTCTACGTACAACTCTTCTCTAGTCTTATCCTCCAAACCTTTGAAAGACAGGTATGCTAACAAAGCATAATAATTATCAAGGGGATTTCTAGATAATAAGTTATCACCCGTTAGAAAATTATAGGGAAATACAATGTCGGCAATACCGTAACCAGCTGTAAATTCTTTAATAGCAGTATCTGTATTGAAAACAGCTTTTAAGGGGTTTATCACACTATTTACTAAATTAGACTCTGTCACTTTTGTAAGGGCGGGCATTACATATAGCTTAACATAGTAATTCTGAATGGAGTAGTTGCGCTATACTTCTATAGTGTACAAAATAAAAATCGTAAGCAAATTTAGTAAAATCTGGAAATGCATAAACGAACCAATTATTATACTTGCGTGCACTCTTATTCTAGGTAATTTTTTTCTCCCAAAGATATTGACTAAAGCTCAAGTCGACTATCAGGAACAGATACGACAGAACAATTCCAAACAAGAATACTCAACAATACTCCTGCAGTTATCGTGGAAAAAACTTTTTTTAGCTAAGAATTATTACTGGAATTATAAAGAACTTAAAGATTTTGATAATAGAAAATCAGATTTGTGGGAAGAATATTACGATAGTGTGAAGGAATGGAATTTTAAACTTGTTGGCAACTTTTTCGCTCTAGAAAAATATTATGGCAAAGATGTTAAAAATTATTTTGAAAATGAAATTATGTACAATCAAAACAAACTCCACGAAGAATTACTAAAAATTAGAAAAGGAGAAGAACCGGATACAAAAGAGGTTGAAAGATTACTGGACATACTTGATAACAGAATGTACATATTAGCAGAAAAGCTCTTTTACTAGATTGAACTCATATCACAAACAAACCTATTTCAACAGCTAACCAATAAATTTCATATAAAAGCTCACTGTGTATTCTGACCCTCTTTTCGTGTGCTTCCCTCCAGCTACACTTCTTATACATTTTGGTGGTGAGTTGGAAATAGTACCATGAGGAGTATGTGGTAGGTTCTTAATAGAATTTCAACTAACCAATACAGGCAACAAGGTTCGTATAAATACAACAATGGGGAGCCAATAAACAAAACGACTACAGTTGAGGAAACACTTCCCGATATTTTTTAAGCTTCTCTTCTTTTGAAATCAAAACGTAACGAGGTGAAGGCGAAGGTAGCGTAATTAGTTCAATGTTTGGAAACCTCGTAATTAAATCGTTAAACGCTTTTTTATAATGTTTTTCCGTAAATTTGCTTGTAAATAAAATCTTTTCAATGGGAAAGTCGTGTAATATCCGTCCAATACCATCTAAATTATATTCAAAATTAATAAGTTTGGCGTCTAAACTGCTGTTATTTATCCTTTCACAGCTTAAAATAATATCGCCAATAGCAATACCTAATCTGGTAAACAGTGCTTTTTGAGAAGAAATATTCTTTAGTTCTAACTTATAGATAGCCTCCAGAATCCTCCAAAATTGATTCTTGCCTTTTGAGTAGTACCATTCGTGTGTAATTCCCTCAGCTCCATCGGTAGCTGGAAAACTTCCTAAAATAAGGATTGTAGCATTTGCAGGTGAAAAAATTTCAAAAGGATCTATTTCGCGCATATAAAGGTATATTAGCAAAAACAAAAACTCTTTCTAACCTCCAAAGCGGCGGGGAGTCAGGATATAAAACTACTCTATTACAGTCCCCTGATGGTAAACAACTTGCCAACCATCCCTTGCTCTTTTCCAAATAGTCGACCTACGAGTATCTCGATCTTCCTGAGTTAAACGATAAGTTAATAAGTAAGTATCATCTGCTAATTGCCTGCATGCGAAATCACTAGCGGACCATTTGCTTGTATCCGGTTCGGTGCCATTTCTAAAACGATCCAAAACTGTAGTAAAAATTAATTTTTTATCATAAACCTTTCCTGAGGCTCCAACTTCCCAATAATCGGGTACACAATATTTTTCAAGTTTTTCCTCGGTATCACATAGCTCCTCCTGATGAAAGATAGGTTCTTGTTTCTTCAGCTCTTCTAAAACTTTGAGTTCATTTTTAGTCATAATTAATTTTAGCACTTGGATATTAATCGCAGACTATAAGTTTTAGAAAACAACACATTATGATAAAATGGCGGCATCCAGTTCAAAAGTCATTTCATACAATAAAACCAAAATAGGAGGTTGCTGTGAAAAAGGTCGTAGTATTAGTTTCAGGCTACTGTCCGCCAACCGTAGTGGACGAAACTCTTGCACGCGCAAGAGTTGTTGAAGCCTTCGACGCCATAGCCAAAGCACACCCGGAAGCACAGATTGAAGTTGTTTCTGGTCTGACCAATGTCGGTGTGATGGTTCACGCTTATGAAGAAGGTCAGAAGCGGGACTGGCGCCTGGCCGGCTACGCATGTCAGAAAGCAGCAGGGTACGATAAGTTCCCTGTCGCTGAAGAGCACATTGTAGGCGCAAATTGGGGAGACGAAAGCAATGATTTCGTAAACCACGCAATCAACTCAGGGTTTCCGTTTTACATGGTAAACGTAGCAGGCGGCAAGCAAGCCGAACGGGAAACCGAGATAGTGCGTCAGGCCGGCGGGATCATTTATAACTTCATTTCTCTAAGAAAGTAATGGCGTGACGCAGCCATTCATAAACATGGGTGATATGCGCATTGTGACCCGCACCTCTTATCATAACCAAGTGAGAACCCCTTATACCGCGATTAAGAATCCTTGCATCCCTAACCCGAGTTACCTCATCTTTATCTCCCCAAATTACGAGTGTCTCCGCCCGAATATTTGGGAGATACTGCTCCAGATTTAACGTAACGACCTTTTTTAATATTTCTCGCATTACAGGTGAGGCGTTGCTGTAATCCGGTGAGGCAGTAAAACGCCAGATAAATTTACGTAATGGCCTACTAATCTTATTCACGCCTTGTATACCATCTACCATCTTGAACAATTTTGAAAGTGTATTCACAAGTAGCAGTTTTGGTGTGCGTCTATTTTCAACACCGGCTGAATCAGTAAGAATCAATTTATCCACTAGTTCAGGGTGTGTTGCTGCAATATATATCGACACGCGTCCGCCAAATGAATGGCCCACAAATGTGAATGGTGGCTTTACCTGAAGTTGTTCGAGCTTACTCAATACGTAATCCGCATATTCAG
>MEWG01000034.1:0-7239 GCA_001773295.1 candidate division WWE3 bacterium RIFOXYD1_FULL_39_9 | reverse complement strand
GCCATGAGTGTGCCTTACTGCCCCATCCGTGCAACAAGACCAAAGTTGCGATTTTCTGCTTATTCATAGTTGTGTACTAGCTTCTTAACAAGTTGGAATACCTGTATTCAAGGTTACGTTATTTACAACATAGCATACATCTTGTTGCTGGGCACCTGGGACTACATTTTAACACCTACTATAGGTTGACGAAAATGCCTTCTAGTAATAAAATAGTGCCATCCCCTAATCAAAACAAACAAAGGGAAAAATCAATCAAAGGTAGCTAAAAGAGCTATCTTCCGTGGTATTACCTAAAGGAGGTAAAATGAACACCACTTTTGAAAGTCTTGCTGATGGAGAAGTCAAAGAGCTGGAGAACTTGAGAGAAGGTTCCATTGTAACGCGTGTGCGTCTGGCCATTCACTGGGCAACGCAATTAGCACACTACGTGGAAACATCCTCAGAGCTGCAGACAAATCCCAAGAAATTCTCATTTCCAAGCGTCGTTGGCTGGATTGAGAAGGACCACAAAGCATTTGGCGCCGGTGTGGATGTGTACGATTCGTACGAGTCTACATTCTTCACCATTCGCTTCAACGGCGGGATTGTTGTCCGCATGCGCATGCTGGCAAATGAGGGTAACGGACGCCTACACTGGAAAATTGATGGCTGTAGCGTTGAGTATCCTCAGAATTTCTGGACAAGGTCAAGCGAGGTGACCTCAAAAAAGGTTCTACGGCTGGGTCCGGACGATGTTCAAAAGATCTTGGATAGTTACAAGGAAGATCTGCTTGACCGGATCACCATAGGTGAGTTTGGTGTGGATCACGATGCGGCAGTAGCTGTGCACTCCGGAGAAATTCAAGTGGCAGTCTATGTGTATCCCTTTGATGATCCAGAAAACTCTCATTGGTGCCACGTCGTTGTCTCAAAAGAGCTGGAGCCCTTTGTTGAAAATAAGCATGGACTAGTTCGGCTTAATGAAAACACAGAAGGTCTAGCTACATACTTCGTGGACGGCGCAGATTTCAACGACATCGTCAGGATGTTTACAGATGACTATATCGTCACTGTAACACAGATTTTCGCTGAATAAGGATATTGATTAAACTCGCAGTTAGAAGTTAGAATCCCGTACTAGAACCGTCGGAAAACCATAACAATGGCAATCTGACGGTTCTTTTTTTGTCTATAACACTGAACACAATTCCAAAACTGGTGCCGTAGTATAATAATCAAATGAAAAATCAAAAAGGGGCGATAAATAAAATCGAGATGAATAAAAAACTACCTGCAAGTAATATTACACTTGCGGAACTGTCATCTGAGCAGGCAAAAGAATTAGTCGGGGTACTGAAGACTCGTTTTGAAACAAACATGAATCGTCATAAAGATATTGAATGGGCAGAGATCCAAACAAGATTAGAGGCTGATTCAAAAAAACTCAGGTCACTTTACGAAATGGAAAAAACTGGCGGTGAACCGGATGTAGTTGGTCAAGATAAAAAAACAGGTGAATATATTTTCTTTGATTGTTCGGCGGAAAGCCCTAAAGATCGCAGAAGTATTTGCTATGATCGCGAAGCACTGGACGCAAGAAAAGTAGCTAAGCCGATGGATAGCGCGATGGATATGGCAGATGCCATGGGGATTGAGCTTTTGACCGAAGAGCAGTATAGGCAACTTCAGGAACTTGGAAACTTTGACACAAAAACTTCGAGTTGGATAAAAACACCTGCCGAAATCAGAAAATTAGGCGGCGCTCTTTATTGCGATCGTAGGTACAACCATGTCTTTGTATATCACAACGGCGCGGATTCTTATTATGCTTCTAGGGGTTTTCGCGGCGTACTGAGAGTGTAAATTCAGATGATTGTGTGATCGCCACCCTTATATGAAACCAACAACTCATGAAACTCAAGAATTAATACTTCAAATGAGAGATATTGATCAAAAACTAAGATCTGAAAGTCCGATTGATTGGGACAAGTTAACAAAGATCGATGCAGAAAACACAACTAAAATTAAGGGGCTAATTGCAAAATACAGTCTTATCGATGTTGAAAGATTTGGAAAAGAGGTTTCACAAGCTGCATGGTTAATAGTACAACACGCACCAAGAACAGAGGTTGACTTTATGAAATCATATTTGGATATAATGAGGAAAAATACTTCTAAAGTAATCATGAGAAACTTAGCGTATCTGGAAGATCGGGTAAACATGTACACAGATTTACCTCAAGTTTACGGAACTCAGGTTATCTCAAAAGATGGAAAAATGGAGTTTTACAAAATCGAAGATGTCAGCAAGGTAGATGAATGCCGCAATGAGGTTGGGCTAAATCCACTTAAAGAATACGCAGAGAAGTTTACTCCGCCAATTGATCTCCCTAAAGATTATAGATAACTACTTTTTTGAACTTTCGTATCCTCCCTCAATCTCAGACTTAACAAAATACGTTAAATAAGGTAGAAGCTCCACATCGCGTCTATTAACCATGTATTTTTCTAATCCCACACACATGGCTTTTATACATCTGGCACGAAACTCTTCCGAATCGTCGCCATAGAATTTACACATATCAAATACCAATTTATCTAGTTTATGTAAAGCCGTTTCTATTTCTGTCATGTTTATATCTTACTCCTGATAATTTCCTAGTGAGGTTAGGGCAAAGTTAAGTATTTTCATTTTAACGTTACCTCGTCTCCATGTCTGAATTGTAAAAAACGGAATAGTTCTATTTACAATAATCGCTATTAGTTCCGCTCTGATAATCCGAAGATGGAAGAGCTAGAACTTTTTCCCTATCTTCAGAAGAAATCCACTCGAACCAACAAACACCGTACTGGTAAATATCGGACTGGTGACTTGCAGCCCAAGTCGGATCTTGTGAGGCCTCGTTTTTCTGTCTGTAGTCATATACTCCCCAATCTAAAAAAGTGTTTGTTCCGTTTTTGCTTGTACCATCTTTCGTCATTCCAACCGCAGTAGCAATCACTTCGCCCTGTTTAACTTCAATAGCTGGGTGAACTTCTGTGGTTCTTGAGTCCATTCCAATTGGCAGAGGAAATTTTTCGGCAATTGCCTGAAATTTAGGAGAAAGTGTTAAAAGATGGCCAAGTCGATAACGAATTCCGCACGGATGCTCAAAATCAAAAGTGTACTGAATATCCCCTGTATAAACCGGATATCTTGCGCCGGCAACTACTTTGGCGTCAATTGGAGCAGTTACTAAAATATCGCTGGGAAGTGAATTTTCAAATCTGAAACCGCCGTGGGCTTTGAAATCTCCTCCACGGATCTGACCGGGGTAAAGAATTGAGGTTGCTTTTGTAATATCTATCGGTAATGGAAAAATAAATGGATCTGGGCATGAGGCTTTTTCGTTCTTATTTTCTATTTCTATTGGAAAAATCTCACTAACATCGTTAACAACGGCCGGTACGCGATCACCGGATGATTTTAGAACAAAAGCGCCTGCAATAAGAAATACTCCGACAACGATTAAAACCGGAATAATTGCAATTCCCTTTTGCTTGTTTGTCACCATTTTATTTTAGCACGGTCTACATTTGTACCTGTATTGAAACAGGGTAATGTTGATTAGTGGTAACAATTGAAAAGTCGTAAATCAAGTCAACGTCGGCTTTCCGCCAATTTTGTAGAAATACAGCTATTCTCAGTAACCCTATAGTTTTGACCTGATGGCAACCGTCAGCTATAATGTGCTACAACAAACTCAAACAGATAAAACAAATAGAAAGAGAGGAATTAGATGGAAATGCCACTTAGTATTCAAGGCTTGCTTGTAACTTGGGACCCACAAATGGGTGACCCGACGATCAAATCGCCGGATGAGACGGTAACGGTGTTGATCTGGCAACATGCCCGGATAATAATCGTCAACGGCGAGGTAATTACTCAGACATTGTCGGGTACCGGATTCTTTATAATCACCGACGCAGAAGGCACTGTTGTTGTCGAGCAAAGGTCTTCCGGTCAAGGTAACTCCAGCCAAACAGTACAGGCAACAAACGGCAGTACAATCACGGGTGTAAAACAAACACGCAACTGATTTTATGCTGAGTTTTATCCCACCAAAAAAAGGAGAGTGAAATGGACCATTTGAGTAGATTATTCGCTTGGCACAGCTTTGCCAATGACCTGTGCACCTTTATGGGTTGGCATGCCTACGTCGCAGTAAGTGCAATGCTGATTAAAAAACATGCTGCGCTGACATACGGAGCGTGGGCAGGTACGCCGCCAGAGGATATTGAATCCCGAGCACCTCACGTTGCGTACGGTAAGCTTGGAGAAATGATTCTTCTAGATGGCGCGCGAGGTAACCACGGAAAACTTATCATGACCCCGATCGAGGGAAATGAGTTGAGTTACGGATGGATGGGTGCTTGCGCCGTAAACGGAATCGCGGTGGCAGTTAGCAAGTGGACACAAGAAGCAGATAAACTGCTGGCACTGCTCACCCTATACAATGCTGCCAAACGACCGCTTACCCTGCACCATGTAGGCCGACGCTTCGCCTCACAGGGTGCCTACGACGCCGCGAATATCCTGCAAGGCGTTGGGATGAAGAGACCGAAGGCAGACCACGAGAGAATGTACTTCCCAAGGGGAGGACGTTACCTGGAGCATCAGTACTTCCCGAACGGGCTTCGTGTGAAATCCCAACATTGGGATGTACAAACACCGGATCCTGACGATTTTCTGAAGTTCGTCGCTGGCGCTTATAACCTACAGCCCGAGCTTTGGGAAGAAGAAGACCCGAATGATCCTCGAGGAGTCGTTTGGATAGACACGGGAGACGAGGGTCCGTTGGGCGTAATGGCACGAGAATCTTGGTGGTCAGTTGAAAGAGACTAGTTGATTTTTCTGCCTGAAAGGCGTCTGTTGTCTGCATTTGCAACAATAGGCGCCTTTTGTGTTTAAAAGACGTGCTATAAGCGAAAACTGAGTATACAATTGAGTTTAAATTATCACTTGAATTGAAAACAACATGTTTGAAAACTTTAGATTAATACAAAAGGCACTAATTGAAAAAGATGGTAAATTTTTGGCAATCAAACGTTCTGACTACACAAGCTACTGCCCTCACACATGGGAGTTACCCGGAGGACAAGTAGAGTTTGGTGAGGATCTTGCAAAAGCACTAGAACGTGAAGTAGAAGAAGAAACTTCATTAAAAATATCTACAAACGGTCCTTTAATTACGAACAGTTCGATGGCTAAAGGTATCTACATCGTAGGAATCATCTATAAGTGCGATTACTTAAGCGGTGATGTAAATCTATCAGACGAACATACAGACTATAAATGGGTTAGTAAAAAGGAGCTCTTGGATCTGGATTTATCGGATTGGATGGCTGAATCTTTACATAACTTTTTTACCCCCGAGTCCTAATAAGAATTTAATTTTTAAATTCGTACTATAAGTTGCCTTTACTTGGCGCCGGTGCTAGAATACCTGCAACTCACTCAACCGTACGAGCTTACGGAAAAACTATAAGGAGACAATATGTACAATCTTGGTAAGAAATCGGCGCTACCCACAATAGCTCAGCGTATGCAGGAAATTGAGATTCAGGGGCGTCCTGTAGAAATGCCAGAACTCTTAAACGGCCATTTGTTGATATGTGAGTTTGACCGAAATGGAGAAGAGGTTCTATACTTCTGTGGAAACCTCGACGACGCTCAATTTCTGTACGATATGGCTGGCGACAATGTGAAGTGGTATTCACTGATGATTTAGTGGGTACTTAAGACCTATCGGAAGGAGAAAATCATGGATGGAATGTTTACATTCGAGTTCGAAGGAATTTGGTACGAAGTACAGGCTGAGTCTATGGTTGCCGGCGGCGACGTTGTTGAGTTGCCTGACGGCCGGTGCCTGGACATAATCTGTTTAGAGTCCGACCCACCTCAGGTAAAAAGCATCACCTTAGTAGACGGGCCTTCAGATGTTTCCGACCCGAGCGGTCGTGGCCACGGTCATACTGGCGTGAGCTGGATCGCGAGACTCGCCCAGTAATGTAACTACCCAAAGTAAGGCGTTCTATTGTTGCAAACATTGCAATGATTGAGCGCCTGAAGTTTTTTAAATTGAAAAAAGGAAATTACTCAACTCTGATCAGATTAATCATCTCTGATTCAGCTTCTCTTGCACGCGAGTGTATTTTATCTTCAAATCTATCCACCCACTCTTTTAATCTTTCTAACAAATTCGGATGTTTACTCTCATCATCTGCCTCTGCTAAAAACAACACTCTCTTCTCTTCATCAAGTTCGTCTAACACCATATCCATTAATTTATGGTGAATGGTATCTCGAATAACATTTTTCATATACTCTTTTTCCGTATCGTCGTCAAAATGCTCCTCGATAATTAAAAAAATATTATCGGTTTGAATTATTTCTTCAAAAATATATTTCATTTGCTTACCAAATAACTTGATGCGGGATCTGCAGGACCTAAGGCAATTTTATTCTCGCTATCATCTAAAAACAATACTATGGCTTTACCTTTCTGCGCCCCGTCTTTCATTTGTAAATAATCCATAACTTCAGGACTTCCGCCAAAAGTCTTGCCCGTAAATTTACTTGGTCCTGAATCGCCTATTACCGCTACAATTCCTCTTTGATTTGCCGGATTGTAAACAAATACTTTTCGGTATCTGTACCAAGGTTTTAGTGTCGGCCATTGTTTATCCCAGTTTGGAAGTTCATGTAACTGCACGGCAACATAATATTTTTCCTGCTCTTCATTATCAAAATCCTTAAACGAACCCTGAAGTGGTGCCATACCTGATTGTTGCAAATCATGCGCAGCCAAAGAATCTCCGGACCATCTTCTTAAATGTTGCTCTGCTCCAACATACCCAAAAATTTCGTTTAATCTATTTCCGTCTAAACTTTCTTTTAATTTCAAACCAAATTTTTTGGACAAAGCATCGGCAATAATCTTTTCCTCCTCGGCATTTAATTTATGTTTATTTTGTAGAAGCTCTTTTATTTGATCCATAAAAGATTGGAGATTTACCGCCGCTTGTTGTTGCTTTTGTTTTGCATGTTCCACAGCATACACGTGACCTGCACCAATTACAGCTGCCGTTAATACTGCGGCACCTGCGATAGCCATAGAATGTTTTTTTGCAAATTTAATTGTTTGGGAGTGCTTTTTCTGAAATTGATCTACAACATTTTCATGATGAGATTCCAGCGTCTTTCTGATGTGATTT
>MEWG01000033.1:7076-7468 GCA_001773295.1 candidate division WWE3 bacterium RIFOXYD1_FULL_39_9 | reverse complement strand
GGGTGCCCCACACCTCCTTGCGGTTGCGTTAATGGCATGTGCTATAATTACTGCACTCTTGAAAGCGAGTGCGCTGATGTTAATCCCTGCACAATTGACTCATGCACTGGTAACACTTGCTTAAACACAATTGTCAGCGACGGACAGTACACTGGTTGCACTGGAACAACCGGCTGTTCTGGCAGCGTCTGCGCTTGTATCTCAGGCACTTGCACTAACACGTGCGGCAACTCTATCTGCCAGGCGCCTTTTGAGAATTATGTAGTCTGCCCTGCTGATTGTCCTGCTTCATGCGTTGATGAACAAGGCAGTTGCGCTGGAGTATACTTTACCGGCACAATAACCACTGAGAGCGAGTCATACTGCGCTTGCTGCGGGGATGATGCAGGTGA
>MEWG01000033.1:0-6947 GCA_001773295.1 candidate division WWE3 bacterium RIFOXYD1_FULL_39_9 | reverse complement strand
ATTAATTGCTCACTGGTCTTTTGATGAAGGTAGTGGGACACAATTAAACGACCTTGTCGGGAGTAATACCGGTGATTTAACCAACATGGAATCAAATGACTGGGTAACTGGCAAGTATGGCGCTGCACTACAATTTGACGGCGTTAATGAATATGTACTCATACCTGACTCTGATTCTTTATCAGCATTAACTAACGTTTCTTGGTCATTTTGGTTTAAGACATCAAGCGCTGATTATGCAATCTTTTTAAGCAAGTCAAATTCAGGTAATTATGAGTGGTCTGCTATAAAAGGCAGTTCCAATACTCAAATAATGATATATAGTGATAATAATCCTATGAATAACCTTCAATGTGTAGCTAATGCTCCTTATGATGGTGAATGGCATCATGCAGTAATAACTTGGGATGGTGTCTTTTTTTATGATAGTCCTAAAATTTATATTGATGGCGTTTTAACAATTGGCAGCAATGGTATGAGTTCAGGAGATGCAATAGCAGACACTGATTCACCAATTACAATTGGCGGTTTAATTAGTGGCAATTACTTTAATGGTGCTATTGATGAAGTAAAAATTTATAATCGAGCTTTAACACTTACTGAAGTTACTTCACTATACAATTACGGTGTTATAAACAACGTCAATTACGCTTCATGCTGCGGTGATGACAGTGCTAGTGATGATTTCTATGCTGGTTTACTAAGCACAACCAGTAATTTTTGCATTAACGGCGCTAATCACAAGACATCACTAGACTCCAATAAAACACTATGCGAGTCTTACAGCGAGAAATGGGTTAACAATGTTAATCACATGATTTCATTTACAAATGACGCTGAAGGCACTGAAATCCCATCAGAAATGCAAATTGTCCCTACATTTGATAATAACCCTGCTGTTAACACAACAGTTATTGACCATTTTAAAGCACGCTTTAAAGTGCTAAAATCATTCCTGATAAATCAAGTCCCCGCAGCAATTGAAGAATTACTGACTTTAACTGAACCCATCTTTTTTAACTCAGGCGTTGCATCAATTGAATTTAACGCCTTAATTGATGACAACGGGACAACATCCTGCAGCGGCTCTCAGGAGTTTATACTGCTATTAGGCAATGAAGCTGAATTACTTGGCGCTGGACCAAGTGAATTTGTCCAATTAGTAATAAGCCTTGACAGCGGTGAAATTGACTACGGCTTAATAACCACCATGGATGACACTGTTATTGGCACTACTGCGACTGGCGTTTGGAACAAGTATGGCATGACAATTAATAAGGAAACAGGCATCATTAATGTGTACCTTAATGATGAATTAGTTGATGTTTTTGATTACCCTACTAGCATACCATTTGATGCTTTATGGACTGTTTTTGAAAGCGGCAACCCATGCTACTCAACTTATATTGACTCAATTAGTTTTAACATGTCAAAAGGAACAGCTAGTTGTTGTGGTGATGACACTACTGAATCTTTTAACAACAGGACTCACTACTGCAGTGCTGGCACAATCACACCTTACACTGGCTCTTGGTACACAGGGTGCGGTGCTGGCGCTACTGTAGTTAATCTTGACAATTTTCGCGAGTTTAACAAGAATGAACTATTAATGTGCGAGTGCGACAGTGAAGTGCAATTCAGCACAATAACCAATCCAAGCTTTAACAATAACTTATCAGGCTGGAATTCTGATGTAGAGGACGGGAATTACTTAACAGTAACCAATGAGAACTACGCATCTGAATTTTACTCCGTCTACTTACAAAGCAATAGCCCAAGCTTAGAACCACAAGTATCAGTGTCAACAGATTTTACTAACAATAACGACCAACTAACTTTTAGTTACTATAGTCACGTTAACACCAGCGCTTGGACTGAAACACAACCAGCTGGTGCTGTAAACCAAAATTGGAATACTGATATAACTGATGATGGTGAAACTATTGTTGCAGGCGCTTATTTAGGTCGATTATACTTATCAACAAATGGTGCTTACTCTTGGTCTGAAACAGGACCATTTATAGGTGTAGATAAAGGTTGGAATACAATATCAGTTAATGCTGATTGTACTAATCTAATAGCGGGTATTAGAACTGGTCGATTATACAATTCAAGTGATTGTGGAACAACTTGGTCCGAGATTAGACCTGATGGACCTCAAGATTTTGCATGGAGTGTTTTAGATACAAGCAATGATGGAAATAAAATAATTGCAGGCGTTGATTTTGGAAGATTATATCAATCAAATGATGGTGGGGACAGTTGGTCTGAAACTGGTCCATTTGTTGATATTAATAAAAATTGGCGTTTACTATCAATGAGCGGTGATGGCAGTAAAATAATAGTTTCTGATTATCAGCGATTATATTTATCAACTGATGGTGGAATTACTTGGCCTGAAGTTAGACCACATAATGAAGATTCGGCCAGATCATGGCGTTTAGGCTCAATAAGTGATGATGGTAAGTATATAATAGTTGGTGCTGATACTTACCGTCTGTATCTATCAAATGATGGCGGCATAACTTGGCGTCAAATAACTCCTATGGGTGATGATGGTAAGAACTGGTATACTGCTTCAATGAGTGCAAATGGAACAATGATACTAGTTGGTGATTACTTTAGTTTTGATGGCAGTCTATATTATTCAACTAACTATGGTAATACTTGGTCTAAATTCAATCCATTAGGGGTTAATGGTGCTGAATGGAAAAGTGTTTCATTAAGTGATAATGGCAATAAAATGATTGCAGGCAGTAATAGCGGTCGTTTATACAATACTACTAATTCACTATCCTTTAGCGGTTTAATGGTTGGTCTTGATGAAAGCAATAGCCTGTATTATGTTCTTTTTAATAATGGTGTTAATAATGCTGGCTACTGCTGCCCTGACATGTCAACTGGGTGCTATAATACTTGTGGGGCTAACATTGGTGGTAACTCATATATTTATTGCGTTGACATGACTCCGTTCACAGAGAACGCTTGGAACACTATAACACTAAACATAACTGATAACCTCTTAGAATGCAACGGACTAGATGTGGCAGGCGCTGAGTTAGGCTTATCAGCAGCAGTCTTTGGCACAGGCAACGCTTACTATGATGACTTTATCTCAAGACCAAGCACTGATGGTTACTACTGTGATGCAGGCAATAATGAAGGACTAGCTGACGGCGTCTGCTATGGTGGCATCTGCGTTAAACCATACATTAACTCATTTGACAAGGACTACTTAGTAGGTGACAATATAATCATTAATGCCACGTTCATCAACTTCACACGCATGAATTCATGCAGCCTAAACTTTGACGGCACAGATTACACTATGACACTAAACGGCAATTACGCAACAAAAGACGTAGGCACAAAACCAGTAGGCGAGTACACAGCAACAATCACCTGCAGCGAGCAAGCAGGCAGTTTCTCAAGAACAGAAGAAATTAGCATAGTGCATTGGGGTGAAACACAAATAATATTTAATGGCTGTAACAACCCATCAATAAGCGCTTATGATAATATCATTCACTTAATGTGCAGAGACTTATCAGGATTAATCCAGTACAAGAACTCAAGTGACTACGGCGCTAACTGGGGTAATTCATTTAGCGGTTTTGGCTATGGGTATAACCCTATATTAAAAGCAAATTTTAATACACTGCACTCATTAATGTATTACGGCAGTCTATTATCCTACTATAAGTCAACAGATAACGGCGCAACATGGGCTGGGCAATCAATGACTAGCATAATATTCGGTTCTCCAACCTTCTCACTTGACTCAAACAACGAATTCCACTCAGTATGGAGTGATGACCGCGTAGGCAATAAAGAAATATACTACAAGAATACAACTAACTTTGGAGCTACCTTTAATAATGACTACCGATTAACAACCGACTCTGCATGGTCAGAATATCCATCAATAAGCGTAACTGGAAACAATATCCATGTAGTATGGATTGATACAAGACTAAGCAATCAAAATGTGTATTACAAGCGCTCAACAGATAATGGAGCCACCTGGAGTGCTGACCAATTACTAAGCACTTCAATAAGTAATTACCCTAAAATATCTGCAAGCGGAAGCAATGTTCACGCAGTCTGGATTAAAACTGACGGCAACTATGATATATACTACAAGAATTCAAGCGATAATGGGGTTACATGGAATAGTGACTACCCCATAACTAGCGATTCAGATTCAGACTATGCACCTTCAATAGCTGTGCAGGACAGCAATGTCTACATAACATGGAACTCAGACCGTGACCGAAGGCAAATAATGTTTAAGTACTCAACAGATAATGGTGCTACATGGAGTGAGACCGAGCAGATAACTGATACCAATGACTTTAGTTTTGAAAACTCTATAGTAACCACTTACGGCTCAAACGCTTACTTAGCATGGAACGGCAACTCAAATACTTACTTTAAGTTATTTAGAATATAATAAATAAAAAAAACAAAAAAAATAAAGAATTAGGGATTAAAGATTAATCTTCCTCGTAATCTCCTTCTTCCCAATCTTCATCTTCTTCTTCAGTATCATCTGTTTCATCAAATTCTTCTAAGTTAGGCATATTAAGTTCACCTCCAGAACTTATACTCACTAATGAGTTCATTAGTGATTGATAACTGTTAAACTTATTTATAAACTATTAATGAAAGATAATCATCCGAAAAGCTTTTAAAATAATTATTTCCCAATGACTGCCTCATTCTCATAGCCTCTGCTCTCCCAATAACCAAGAAAGCCAGAGTTATTACTTAATTCAATACTAGTCACCCACTTAACCCACTTATAACCAAGCCGGTCTTCAGCCACCAACTGGAAAGGATAACCCCGCTCAGGAGGCAATGTGACATTATTCATCTTAAAAGCAAGAAGAATATTATTACTGATAATATAATCATAAGGCAGTGAAGAGCTATAACCATCAAGCGCCCTAAAAATAACTGTGTTACCACTGCCATTAATCATATTAAGCAAGTCCTTAACAAGCACGCCCTCCCAAAGAAGCTTAACACTCCAGCCCTCAACGCAATAAAGAGTAACTACCTTAGAGTACCTGTCTAAGCTAAGTACATTATCATAAGACAATAATAAACCGTTAACATTAAGCGCGTAATCACTAATATCAACATACTGCACACCCCTAATTGAATTTTCCCTAAAATCATTAACTGAAGACAAGTCCTCGCCCATGTAATCCCTAATCTCAACACCATCAAGTTGAGAAGTGACTCTAGAAGTGCAACCTAAAATTATAACTAACAGTAGTAAGTAACTTAACCTCATTAACGCCTTGAATGCATCGGTCCCCTAAAAGCTTTTCTAGGCCCCCTATTAAAACCGCCACCGCCGTGATGCTCTTCACGCTTAGGTAGCTTAATCTTAAAATCAAACTTAGGGACTTCAGCCTTTTCAAGCCTAGCGCCATACTCCGCCTTAATCTTATGCATCTTAGGGTAGTCACGCTCAGTTAAAAGAACAATAGCAACACCCTTTCTGCCCTGCCTAGCAGTCCTGCCAATACGATGAGTAAAAGTTTCAGCCTCATTAGGCAAGTCATAATTAATAACATGAGTAATATCATCAACATGAATGCCCCTAGCAGCAACATCAGTAGCAACAAGCACGCCTAAATCACCCTTAACAAACTTAGCTAACACATGCTCCCTAGCAGTCTGAGTCATATCACCATGCATTGAATCAGCAGAAATATTATTCGCCTTTAACGCATCACTGACAAACTGAGTGCCACGCTTAGTGCTCGAGAACACAAGCGCTTTATCCTCAGGCTTAAGCGACCTGATAATATGAATCAAAAGAGGCAGTTTATCCCTCTGCTCAACATTATAATAAAACTGATTAAGAACACCCTGCTTTAAGAATTTCTCCAAGAAAATCTCAACAGGATTATTCAAGTACTTCTCTTTAATCCTAATAATCCTGCCATTAATAGTAGCGCTAAACATCATAGTCTGCTTCCTAGACTTCATATAATTCATGATATCATTAATATCATCAATAAAACCCATATCAAGAAGCCTGTCAGCCTCATCAATAACCAAGTACTCAGTCTTTTCAATATTAAGCATGCCCCTTCTTAACAAATCAAGAAGCCTTCCAGGAGTTCCAACAACAACTTCAGACTTTTTAACATCAACAAATTGCTTATCCATTGAAACACCGCCATAAACAATAGCAACCTTAATGCCCCTATGTTTGGCAAATTTTTCATACTCCTCAGCCACCTGCTTAGCTAACTCCCTGGTAGGCGTGATAACCATTACTTGAACCTTATTAGTATCCTTAATAAACTTAATAGTGGGTAACGCAAAAGCAAGAGTCTTACCGCTGCCAGTCTCAGACTGAACAAGAACATCTTTGCCATCTAAGATAAAAGGAATAGTTTTTTCCTGAACAATAGTAGGCTTAATAATTCCATGCTTGTTTAATTCAATAATCAAAGCATCACTAATTTCCAAATCCTTGAATTCCATTTCTAATCAGAAACTAAGGAATCCCAGCGCTCTTTAATAAGTTTATGGTGAATATTATAAAAAAAATAGTTAAATAAATTTTATTCTAGACATGTATTTAATTAATACCTTCTAGGCTTTGAATTTCTTATCTCTTTGTAACAGTCTTGGCAGTAAACTTCTCTACCTGGTTTAGGCTCGAAAGGAACTGTAGTCTCTTTGTTACATTTTGAGCAAGTAGCCTTAAACATAGGCCTATCGCTTGTAGCATTTTCCATTTAATTTTCATCTCCAATTAACTTAAGAAGAAATTTTACTCTCTTTACTTAATGATTAACTAATCAACTGAATACTAAGAGGTGTTTATAAACCTATTGATTAAGATTAAATAATATAAATTACTATAATCGTTTTAATGCCTAAGCGTTTGCGTGTACTACTTGTTGAAGATTTACCAA
>MEWG01000032.1:10499-12167 GCA_001773295.1 candidate division WWE3 bacterium RIFOXYD1_FULL_39_9 | reverse complement strand
GGTTTTTAAAGGAGAACGGCAAGAACAACGTTTCTACTATTGTTGGCGCTTTTAAGCTTACACAGCCTACAATCTCCTATCACCTAAAAGAAATGAGAGATGCGGGTATTTTGGTATCTCAAAAATTAGGTAAGGAAGTTTACTATAGCCTCAGCGGACAATGTCCTTCCTCTACTGAAGACTGTGTCTTGAACCAGCTTAAGTTTCATAACTAATTATGTTTTCTGTACACAATTTACATTCATCAGTTGATGACAAGGAGATACTTAAGGGTGTTAGCCTTGAGGTCCCTAACGATAAAGTGCACGCTCTGATGGGCAAAAACGGTTCCGGTAAAAGTACTTTGGCCCAATCAATAATGGGTAACCCTTCTTTTATTGTCACAGAGGGTAAAATAACCTTAGATGGTAAATCAATATTGGAACTTGAGCCTACAGACAGGGCCAAAGAAGGTATTTTTTTGTCCTTTCAGTACCCCAGTGAAGTTTCAGGTGTAAACATCGCCAGTTATTTGAGGTTAATCTACAACAAAAGTCACTCCACCTCTCTTTCGCCTGTAAAGTTTCGTGAGTTGCTAAAAGAAAAGATGGAAGTTTTGCACATAAAAGAAGACTTTCTAAGCAGATATTTAAATGAAGGCTTCTCAGGCGGCGAAAAGAAACGAATGGAGATGCTTCAGATGTTGGTATTAGAACCAAAAATGGTAATTTTGGACGAAGTAGACAGCGGACTTGATATCGATGCCGTAAAGATTGTGGCCAACGCAGTCGAGTATTTGAGAAAAACCTGCAAGTCTTCGATTCTTATCATTACGCACTACAGCCGCATTCTTAACTACATTAAACCAGATAAAGTCCACATTATGCAGGATGGACTAATTATTAAAACCGGCGGCGAGGACCTTGCTCATGAACTTGAAGCGAAAGGTTACGCACACTTAGAGTAATTTCAAAACTATGTCGGAAAAACCAAAAGAAACAAAAAAACTCAAAACTAATGTAGGTGATATCCGCGCGAACTACAAAACAAAGTATGGCTTTAATATGCCTGAGAAAACTCTATTTCAGACTAAAGTAGGCTTAAACGAGGAAGTAATTCGTGATATTTCAAAAACAAAAGATGAACCTCAATGGATGCTTGATTTTAGACTAAAAGCTTACACGACCTTTTTGAGTAAAGAGATGCCTAATTGGGGAGCCGATTTAAGCGGCATAGATTTTGACAAAATCGTTTATTATTTGAAATCTACCGATCATGAAAAACGCAGTTGGGATGATGTCCCGACTGAAATCAAGCAAACTTTCGATAGATTGGGGATACCTCAAGCTGAACGAGACTATTTGGCCGGTGTGAAGGCCCAGTACGACTCCGAAGTGGCCTACTCGTCTTTGAGAGGTGAGCTGGAAGAAGAAGGCGTCATTTTCTTATCTACAGATGAAGCGTTAAAACGCTATCCTCAGTTTTTCGAAGAGTACTTTGGAAAAGTTATACCTCCAACCGACAACAAGTTCGCCGCATTAAATAGTGCAGTGTGGTCAGGCGGTTCATTTGTGTATATACCAAAAGGCGTTCATGTTAAGCGTCCACTGCAGGCGTATTTTAGAATTAATGCCGCCAGCATGGGTCAGTTTGAAAGAACTTTGATCATTGCTGATGAAGGCAGCTTTG
>MEWG01000032.1:3095-10483 GCA_001773295.1 candidate division WWE3 bacterium RIFOXYD1_FULL_39_9 | reverse complement strand
CCATGTTTATTCAAGAGATTCACTTCATTCTGCGGTTGTAGAAGTAATAGTGAAACCGGGCGCGAGATTTAGATACACCACCATCCAAAACTGGTCAAATGACGTTTACAACTTGGTTACTAAACGTGCTCGTGTAGACAAAGATGCAGTTATGGAATGGGTAGACGGTAACTTGGGTTCCAAAGTAACTATGAAGTACCCTTCTTGTTATCTTGTTGGCGAAAACGCCCACGGCGAGGTTTTATCTATCGCATACGCCGGCATGGGAATGCACCAAGATGCAGGTGCAAAGATGTTTCATTTGGCTTCAAACACTTCTTCATCGATTATTTCAAAATCGATAAGTGCTTACGGCGGAAGAACAAGTTATAGAGGCATGGTTAGTGTTTCGCCACTTGCCGAGAACGCTAAAAGCCGCGTGGAATGCGACGCCTTAATTTTGGATTCAGCATCCGCCTCAGATACATTTCCCGTTATGAAAATTAATAACAGTTCAGCTCAGATTGAGCATGAAGCTACTGTAAGCAAGGTCGGTGAAGAGAAATTGTTCTACTTAATGAGCAGGGGTTTAACTGAAGCTGAGGCAATGAGCTTAATAGTATCGGGTTTTATTGAGCCGATTGTAAAAGAATTGCCTATGGAATATTCACTTGAGTTAAACAGATTAATCGAGTTGGAGATGGAAGGGAGCGTTGGTTAATATGAAATCCCAGATTGTTCATCCTGAGGAAAAGACAATAATCGAAGTCTCAGAAGACACGCAGTTTGTTGTGCTTCCCGCCAATTACCTTGATGAGAAATCATATAGTTTAGAATTAATTTTCAATAAAGAAGGCGTTTCAGCTGAAATAGTGTGTATGTACGTGCTCCCCCAAAACGGAAAATTGCGTTTAACAACTGTTGCAACACATATAGTACCTCATACGTCCTGTAATACGATTGTTAGAGGAGTTCTGGATACCGGCTCAGAGTCATACTACACAGGTAAAATTATTATCAAGAAAACTGCACAGCAAACTTCTTCGTTTTTAAGCGACAGGGCTTTGGTAATTGGCAACGGGACAAAGAATAATTCTGAACCTATTTTGGAGATTGATGCGGATGATGTAAAAGCGTCTCACGGTGCCTCGACAGGTAAAATCGACAAAAACGAACTTTACTACTTACAAACACGCGGCCTGACAGAAAAAGAGGCTTCAGACCTTATAATTGCGGGTTTTTTTAATAAAATTCTCGACACAATCGCTGATCCGGCAGTTAGACAACTTGTTGCGAGTGCCGTGACGGCAGACATTTCCGTCACCGAGATGGTAGAATCCTAAATATGGAAGTTAACAAAATAAGGGAAGATTTTCCAATCCTAAGAAAAAAAGTAAATAATCACGATTTGGTGTATTTGGATAATGCAGCAACTTCGCAGAAACCTGCAAGGGTTGTTAAGGCAATCGAAGACTTTTACTTTAATTACAATGCAAATGTTCACAGGGGACTGCACACTTTGAGTGAAGAAGCCTCGGAGATGTACGAAAACGCTCGTAAGAGAGTTGCTACGTTTATAAACGCCGGACACGAATCTGAGATTATATTTACAAGCGGAACTACTGATAGTTTGAATTTTGTTGCTCAAACATGGGCGCGAAAAAACCTTAAAAAAGGCGATGTGATTTTAATGACCGAAGCCGAACATCACAGTAACTTAGTTCCCTGGCAAATAGTAGCTGAGGAAACTGGTGCCGAGATTGAATATGTCGAGCTTGGAAAAGACGGAGACATTACCCTTGAAGACTTTAAGTCGAAAATTACTCCAAAAGTTAAACTCGCGGCATTCTTTCATTGCTCTAATGTTCTTGGAATTACACTTCCCGTTAAGGAAATTTCTAAATTAGTCAAACAAAACGGTGGAATCGTTGTTGTAGACGGTGCACAGGCTGTTCCGCATATGTCATTAAATGTTCAAAATCTAGGTTGTGATTTTTATGCGTTTTCCGGCCACAAGATGTTAGGTCCTATGGGTATAGGTGTTTTGTGGGTAAGTCGAGAAATTCTGGAATCCCTCGATCCTTATAAATATGGTGGTGGGATGATTGATTTAGTAGAGATGAAAAGTTCAACTTGGGCTATTTCACCCGAAAAGTTTGAAGCAGGTACGCCTAATGTTGCGGGAGCGGTAGGACTTGCAGCAGCAATTGATTATTTATCAGAAATCGGGATGGATAACGTTTCTTCTCACGAGAAAGAACTACTTACTTACGCTGTCCAAAAACTTAAAGAAATAGATAGAGTTAAATTTGTAGGTCCTGCGGATGTTTCCAGCAGACACGGTTTGATTTCATTTTATTTAGACGGTATACACGCCCACGATGTAGCTTCGGTACTAAACTCAATCGGTGTTGCTGTTAGATCAGGCCATCACTGCGCTATGCCATTACATAAGAAACTTGATATTCCTGCCTCTGTTAGAGCAAGTTTTTATGTGTACAATACAAAAGTTGAAGTAGATAAATTGATTGAAGGTATTAGAAAGTCTATTGAAATCTTAGGATAAATTATGGATAGCGGAATATACAAAGAAGAATTAATGGACGTTTACAAAAATCCTCAAAACAGGGGAAAGCTAGACGATCCGAGTGTTGCCGTACTTGAGAGAAATCCCATGTGCGGAGACGAAATCAATCTTCAATTGTCTATTAAAGATGGAATTATCGAAGATGCGCGATTTGACGGGAGCGCGTGCGCAGTAAGTATTATCTCTTCTGCGCTTGTAACCGATGAAATAAAAGGCAAGACACTAGACGAACTTAAAACATACGATCGACGTAAAGTATTAGATTTAGTCGGTTTGAACCTGTCGACCAGCCGCGTAAAATGCGCGACATTAATTCTGTCGGCAGTACAATCCGCCATAAAAAAATATGAATCAACCAACAAATAAAAAAGAAGAAGTTATAAAAATCACCAAAGACATGAATCTTGGTGAAATTGTTTTTAAGTATCCTGAAGCTGCCGAAGTTTTTACAGATTATGGCCTTCATTGTGTAGGATGTATTGCAAATTCCTATGACACAGTTGAAATGGGAGCAAAAATTCATCACATGACAGATGAAGAAATTGATGAGATGGTCGAAAGAGTAAACGAAGCTGTTAATTTCAAAGAGTAATTCAAGTGGATAAAAAAATTCACAAAGTTATCGTCGATCGTGATTTATGCATAGGCGCAGCCACTTGTGTAATAGTCGCGCCGAAAGTTTTTGAAATAGATGCAGAGAACAAAGCAATTGTTTTAACCGGAGGCGAATTAGCAGACGATAATTTACTACTTCTAGCTGCTCAATCTTGTCCTACTCAAGCAATCTTTCTATACGACAAATCAGGCAAACAGCTATTTCCACAACCGAAAAACTAAAATTCCCAAATCACTTGGGATGGTAAAATAAAGTTATGCAATATCAAATAACTTCCGATAATATACAAATTTCTCCCAGTATGAACGTCTTGGCAGGTGAAAAACTGCAAAAATTGGACGCAAAGTTGAAACACGTGCCCGAAGATCTTAGATCTTGTCGTGTTGTAATGAACTCGCTACCTGACAATCAGTTTGAAGTGAAGTTGCACGCGGTAATTAAAGGTAAGGAGTATTTTGTCCACGAAAAGGGCTACACGCTTGAGCAAGGTATGGTCTCAGCCACAGATCTTCTTGCCAGAATGCTCGAAAAGGATAAAATGGTGTCTACGTCGGAAGATTGGAAGGACGCCAGAGAAGCAAAAAGAGAAGAACTTGATGATGTAGATCTCAACAAGCTAATTTAATCGGCGTTCTGTTGCTTAGGGGCGATTAGCTCAATTGGCAGAGCCCTCGTCTTATACACGAGTGGTTCCTGGTTCGAGCCCAGGATCGCCCACCATAAAATTTAGTAAACCTGGACGAGAACCAAGCTTTATTAAAAAATAACCTCAGTATTTGGTAATTTCGTCTTTAACTCTGTAATTTTTTCTTCGTCAATCGGATTGCCTGTTAAATTAAGCTCGTCAAGGTGTCCCAATGTAAACAATTCGTTTGGAAGATCGGTAATCCTATTATCCGAAAGGTCTATCTTCTCAATTGCAGGCAGTTGGCCGATTTCTGCTGGAATTCCCGATAGGTTGTTATCATGCAAATCCAGAATTCTAAGTTTCGTAAACAACCTGATTTCACCGGGTAACGATCTTAGGTGGCTTCTGGCAATATAAAATTCCTGAAGATTTACAAGTTTGCCTATTTCTGAAGGCAGAGAAGGAATATTGTTGTCCGACAAATTAAGAACTACAGTGTCAGTTCTGTTCAACACAACTAAAGGGAATTCGGTTAACCCTCTATTAGAAAAATCCTCAACACCGTTGCCTTCCGTAACAGTATCAATTGTCTTTTGTACGATTTCTTCGGGTGCCGGAAAATTTTCTAAAGGTTTACCTTCGTATCTAAGTTTCTGATAATAAAATACTGAAGTTCCGACTACAGCTGCCACGAATATGTAGGGAAAAATGTTTTTTATCATAACTGAATTATACATCGAACGACGTCAATAATTTTTAAAATCCAACAACTATTAGCGTATTCTTGGTGATGTTTTGAGTGGAAATTTACAAGATACCGAGTTCAGTCTTTTCTTCTTCTACATTTCTATCAATGTATTGTAAATATCTTTCGGTAGTAGAAATTCTCTTATGTCCAGCGATCTTGGAGATGTGGATTATGCTAACCCCATTAGATAGGTGATGGGCGACAAAAGTGTGTCTTAAATCGTTAACCTTTGCTTTTTCAACACCAGCTAATTTGAAATATCTATTAATAGTAGATCTAATGTTTCTAATTAATAAAGATTTACCGGTTTTAGTAATAAACAAGTGTTTAGTGCCCTCAAGTTTTGGTCTGTCTTCACTCATGTATTTTTTAATAGCCTCGACAACCGCTTTGTTCATCGGAACGGTTCTGGCATCTTTGTTGTTCTTTTTAGGAACAAATAGTGTTCCTGACTCTTCTTCTAGAGTAACGTCTTCAAGCTTAATTTCTGCAAGTTCTGAGATAGTGATACCTGTTTGTAATAACACTTCTATCATTGCATAGCTTCTTAAATCATCCTTTGCAGCATCTCTTAAAGCTCTGTACTCTAATTTAGATAGAATTCTTGGAGCTTTGATATCAACTTTAGGGTGTTTTAATAATTCAGCGATATTTTCTTTAATATGGCCTTCTTTGTGTAGGAATTTAAAGAATGTCTTGGTAGCATTTGTTTTTCTTGATATGGACTTTGGTGTGTACTCGTCTTCTGAAAGCTTGGACATGAAGGCTTCCAAATGAATTAACTCAACCTCTGTAACAAGGTTCACACCAGATTTTGAAAGGTGGCTGGTCAACTGTTCTATGTCTTTACTGTAAGCAATAAGTGTAGAACTGGACTTTCCCTCGTTCTCTAAAGCTTCAATAAATTTTTTATGAGCTAAGTCAATTTTTATCATATTTTGTTGTTCAATTTTTAATTTATTCAGTGTTTACAGCGTTGGTATTACGCCAAACTCTATAGGTCATTTTAGCATCGCCCTTGAAGCATGTCAATTATTAAAATACAATCAAAGTAATGTCCCAAGATTCGCCTATAAAATACATAATCCTAGCCATACTTTTTGTTGTAGCATCGGTCAATTTCACGAAAACTACCCTGGAAATTGTTAAAAGCAGCCGAAGACTGGATGAATTGCGCAGTGAGGTGGCAGATATGGATGCCGAGAAAGCCGCGCTGCAGAAGGATATAGAATATAAGAAGACAGACGCTTATGTAGAGGAAAAGGCTAGAAATGACCTAAATATGGCTAAGGAAGGAGAAAAGCTCTTTGTCGTATTTGATAAAGGTGCGAACTCTGACGACAGTATAGCCGAAAAAGATGACTCAGAGGTTTTGTCTGCTCAAGACACTAGGAATGGGTCGGTTTCCTCAAATACCAGAGCTCAAAATCTGCTCCTATGGTACAAGCTGTTTTTTTGACAATTTGAGGACATTTTGTTACCGTGAGATGTGATCTTAGGTTGATTCCGCGATAGAAGACACACGAGCATTGCTCTGTAGATTCATATAGCGGGGTGGAGGAATGGCACCTCGTCAGGCTCATAATCTGAAGGTCCCGGTTCGAATCCGGGCCCCGCAACCAAATTGAACCTAGTTTATGCAATGAGTTTTCACACCCTTTTTAAGTATTACTTCTATTTAGTTGCTTTATTAATAGCATCTGTACAGCTTATAGACACTGTCGGTTTTGGTTATAGATTGTATTCTACTGATTTTATAAAACAGCAGTGCCCTGATTATCTTGCATTCATGTCCGCCGCACACATAGTGAAAGATGGTAATATCAAGGATTTATATTCCGAGGCTGTTCAACGCTCGTATCAGAGAGAGTTGCCGAGAAGAGATTACGATTGCCAATTTTTGCCCTTCATGTACTTGCCAATTTCGGTTTTACTATTTCTACCTTTTTCTTATCTACCGTATCACGTAAGCTATGTGCTGGCAGGATTTTACAGTGTTATTGCTTTTATATTTGGACTTTTTATCCTATTTCGCGGTTCAAAGTACCTACCTCTATTGATTTTGGTGTCATTAAGCTCTCTTTCCTTAAAGTACTCAGTTATGCTTGTCCACCCGGCGCCGTTTATATTTTTAATTCTTGCTTCTGTATTTAAATTAATACTTACAAAAAGGGACTTTGCAGCGGGACTAGTCGCATCCTTACTGATGATTAGGCCTCATTTATATTTTTTTGGTTTGCCACTTCTAGCTGTTTCCAGCGGTAATAAAAAGGAGTATGTAACCGGGTGTTTAATAGGTACTTCTGGTTTGGTAGTTGCAAATATATTGATGTATGGCAGAGATTTTATGGTAGGTATGATGAGTATGATGAGGCTGGTCGGTGGCGCAGAAACAAGGTTATTTGAACATAATGCGTATTTTTCACTTCAGCCTGTATTGTCAGAGTTAGTTGCACCCAACGTCCCAATGTATTTGTATGTCAGAGGGATGGCACTCATTTTACTGTTTGTACTAGCACTATACTTTTTAGCAAAAAACCGGGACAAAATGCCTATTAAGATAGCATTTTCCGTATCCTTAGTGCTGCTTTTGATGTTTTCGTACCATGTTACAGCCGCTGATTTCTTGTTGATATTGCTCCCAATTTATATTTTGTTTGTTCACTTTAGCGAAAAGATAGGGCCGATATACCAAGTATATTTGTTGTTTATGCTGGTTTACTTGCTGGCAAATGTGTTGGTCTTTTTGAATACCGATATCTCGAGTAGCCGTTTTGGTCTTTTGAACGCTCTTTTTTTGATGATTCTGTTGGCTGCGCCTGTAGTATAT
>MEWG01000032.1:0-3064 GCA_001773295.1 candidate division WWE3 bacterium RIFOXYD1_FULL_39_9 | reverse complement strand
CTCACAGTACCTAGTTGTACCGGTTATCGATGTATAATATAGTATGCCTGTTCTAATAGAACAGCGAGCCAACGTAGCTCAGGGGTTAGAGCGGGCGTTTCATAAGCGCTAGGTCGGTGGTCCGAGTCCACCCGTTGGCACCATATAAATTCGTACGGAAACAAAAACTATGACTACTAAAAAAAGAATCTTAACGGGCGATAATTCCACAGGTAAGTTGCATCTTGGTCACTATGTAGGCTCCCTAGAAAATCGTGTCAAATTACAGCATGAATACGAGACCTTTATACTAATCGCGGACATGCACGCATACGCTTATCCAAAATACGTAGATAAACCGGAAGTTGTGTCACAGGCAGTAATCGATGTTGCTACAGACGACTTGGCTATCGGGCTTGATCCTAGGAATGTAAAAATATTTGTAGAATCCGGAGTGCCTGAAATTTACGAGCTGGGGATAATTTTTAGCATGATTACCTCTCACGCGAGAGTAATGCGCAACCCAACCTTAAAAGAAGAATTAAAGGTTAAGGATATGGGCGAGAATTATTCGTTGGGTTTTGTAAACTTTCCGATACTTCAAGTTGCAGATATTTTGTGTGTTAAAGCAAATCTAGTTCCGGTTGGGGAAGATCAGATTCCTCACCTGGAAATGACAAATGAAGTTGTCCGTAAATTTAATTCTACGTATGGCAAGACATTTGAAGAGATAGAACCCTTAGTCGGACGTATCAAAAGATTAGTAGGAACAGATGGAAATTCAAAAATGACAAAATCCTTGGGAAATACAATTTATCTAAGTGAAGATAAGGACTCATTAAGAAAGAAAGTTATGTCCATGTATACAGATCCCTCAAGACTACGTGCAACCGATCCGGGCAAAGTAGAAGGCAACCCTGTATTTATGTACCACGATGCATTTAACCCAAATACAAAAGAGGTTGAAGATCTCAAAGAGAGATATAGGACAGGCAAGGTGGGAGACGTAGAAGTCAAAGAGAAACTTTTAAACGCTTTGGAAGAATTCATTGCACCAATCAGGGAAAAACATGCCTACTACGATAAGCACAGAGATGAAGTAATAGACATTATAAAAGAAGGCACGAAATTCACTAGAATTGAGGCTCAAAAAACTCTTGAGGATGTTAGAGAAAAGATGATGCTGTTCCGTATATAATGTATACTTTGCGGATGACAAGTACGAAGTTCGAATTGTTAATTTAATTTATTCTAATTTATGGCAAATAAAAAAAATAATGCTCCACATAAGATGGTTCCAATAAAGAAACGTGTCGGGTTATTTAACAACATTTTCTTCTATATTCTATTGATATTCGTTTTTTACCTTGCAATGCTGACCATCTCAGATTATTCAAAGAATGTTGAGAAGGTTTCTATCGGAGAGGTAATTACTTACATTAGGGATGAAAAAGTTCAGGACGTAACAATTGCCGGCGATACAGTAGAAGTTTTACTAAAAGACGGCACGACATTAGTTTCAGATAAAGAAAGTTCAATTAGTTTTGATGAACTTCTTAAAAATAATGATTTGAACGTTTCTATGATCGCCGGTGATTACAAAGTTGAGCATAGAATGTCGATTGAACAGATTCTGACACCCATATTGATGTTTGGTTTTCCGCTTTTAATCTTATTTTTCATTTATAGACAGATGAGAAGTTCAAGCGGTGAGATATTTTCTTTTGGAAGATCTAGAGCTCGTATTTTTTCCAAGGGTCAGTCAAAAATAACATTTAAGGACGTTGCAGGAATTGAAGAGGCCAAAAGAGAAATGATGGAGATTGTAGATTTTTTGAAATTTCCACAGAAATACAGAAAACTTGGTGCGAGAATTCCAAAAGGAGTTTTGTTAGTAGGACCTTCCGGTGTTGGTAAGACTTTATTGGCAAAAGCTATAGCCGGAGAGGCAAATGTTCCGTTTTTTAGCGCAGCCGGTAGTGAGTTTATGGAAATGTTAGTTGGCGTAGGTTCATCTCGTGTCCGCGATTTATTTAGAATGGCAAGAGAGGGTCAGCCAAGCCTTATTTTCATAGACGAGGTAGATGCCATCGGACGTCAGAGGGGCATGGGTATAGGCGGAGGTCACGATGAGCGCGAACAAACATTAAATCAAATACTCATCGAGATGGACGGTTTTGATACACGAACAGATGTTATTGTGCTAGCCGCCACAAACAGACCCGATATGTTAGATCCGGCTCTGGTGCGCCCAGGTAGATTTGATAGAAAAATTACGATTCCCCTTCCTGATTTACACGAAAGAGAAGCGATTATAAAGATACACATGAGAGGTAAACCTTTTGCAGACGACCTACGAATAGACAGGGTTGCTAAAAAGACCGTAGGGTTTAGCGGCGCTGACCTTGAGAACATGCTTAACGAAGCCGCAATTCTGGCAGCAAGAGCAGGTAAAGATACTATTTCACAGCACGATGTAGAGGAAGCGGCCCTAAAAGTAACTTTAGGCTCCGAGAGAAAGACGCTTCAAACCGAGGAAGAACGTAAAATTATTGCGTATCACGAGGCAGGGCATGCTTTGGTATCGGTTTATGTACCTGACATGGATCCGGTTTATAGAGTTTCTATTATTGCTAGAGGCGGCTCCTTGGGACATACAAGCTTCCCCCCGGAAAGAGACAGATATAACGAGACAAAGACCAGACTTCAGTCAATGATTTCAACAATGTTAGGTGGCAGGAGTGCAGAAGAACTTATGTTTAATGAAATAACAATTGGTGCTGCAGATGACATTGATAAGGCAACAAAATTGGCTCGTAGAATGGTAACCGAGTTTGGTATGAGCGCTTTAGGTCCTGTGTCATATAATGGTAGAGAGCAGAGTCTGTGGTTAGCCAGAGAAATTGGCGAATCTAACCAGTACAGTCAGGAAGTGGCAGCACGTATAGACAAAGAAGTTGAAAGAATTATGGAGGACTGTCACGCCAAGGCATACGAGGTCTTAAAAGAGCACAAGGACAAGTTAGATAAAATAGCCGGACTTCTACTTGAAAAGGAAACTCTTTACGAAGACGAGTTCAAAAGT
>MEWG01000031.1:15146-16187 GCA_001773295.1 candidate division WWE3 bacterium RIFOXYD1_FULL_39_9 | reverse complement strand
CAGACGGAACACTCTTTTGGAAAAACGGCGAGTGGAGACCACCTGTAGAACCGTAGCACCATCGGTAGAATCACACCCACGATTCTACCGATTATTTTTTATACTTGCATAAGTCGCATGGCAAAAGGCAGAAAATAGGATTGCATATCTTCGGTACTAACTTCGTATTTGTTTGAGTCTTGACCAATATCATCTATGACATCGGCGAGAATATTTATTTCTGCATTATTTTTTGTGTCAGGTAGATTTTTTAACTCTAAAAGGATTGCTTTGGCCCTCTCCATTGCAGATGAAAATAAATTTGTATTTCCTTTTGCTTTGGCAGAAAAAATCTGTGACACTTCAGAACCAAGATTTGCCATGAGAAAGAGTGATGTACGAGTTGTATTCATTTTATTTTTGAATCAATAATTTCCTTTTCTTTTTCAATATCCACGACCCCTTTGACTACACCGATATAAAACTCTTTGCCAATCTCCTTGAGCTCGCTCACTGTTATTGTTTCAGAAACTATGATGATATTCATCTATAAATGATAACATATTTATTATTGTAGACCAATTTTTAATCATTTTTTAAACCTCTTTGCTCGCAGATTATAGAGTTCAGCATACAACCTTTTTTGTTTCATTAGCTCCACATGATTCCCCTCTTCGATTAACCTACCTTTATCCAACACAAAAATTTTGTCGCATTCTGAAATGGTGGAGAAGTCATGGGAGATGAGGAGGGCAGTAGTTTGTTTAGACAAATTTTCAATAGAATCATATTTTCCAAGGCGTTCTCACCACGACTTATGATGCTTTGCTTAATGCCGGAGTTTTCACTGGTATGTTGTCCGATCGAAAAGCCGAACAGTTTATTCAGAGTAAACTCCCGCATTCTTTCAGGGATAGCTCCGTCTAAAAATATACTTGTGTCAAGTTAGTACAATTTTACTCCAATTGCTTCCCTAACTGCTTCCATTTTCTTTTCAGCTTTTTGTTTTGCGCGTTTGCCTCCTTCTTTTAAAATATCTAGAACATATTCCGTGTCTTGTTC
>MEWG01000031.1:14426-15105 GCA_001773295.1 candidate division WWE3 bacterium RIFOXYD1_FULL_39_9 | reverse complement strand
TGAGATCGCTAATCAGAGCTTCTTTCAGTATTTTATACTTCCCTTTATTCTCATCATATAGTGAAGCAAGCTCGCTTTCTGATTTAAACAATCTGTGAATAGCATACACATTTTCTGGTCTTTCACCAGATGAATCAGTCACAATGGACATCACCGCTTTTTCAATCTCTTCGTCGCTAGCAAAAAGCGGAATGGTATTTCCATAACTCTTGCTCATTTTTCGTCCGTCAGTACCGGGCACCACTGCTACTTCTGGCATTATTTTTACATCAGGTAATTTAAAAATATCGGCATTAAAAACTCTGTTGAATTTTTCCGCCGTGTCGCGAGCGTATTCAACATGCTGTTTCTGGTCCTGGCCGACAGGCACAATATCCACATCGTATAGCAAAATATCTGCGGCCATGAGCATGGGGTAATTAAATAAACCGACAGTAATTTCCCTACCATTTGTTATTGCGTCTTTGTAGGCATGAGACCTTTCCAGATACGGCATTGGCGTGATAGTGTCAAAAATCCAGGCCAGTTCGGTATGTTCTGATACATCAGACTGCTTAAATATAGTGCATTTCTGCGGGTCAAGACCGATAGCCAAGAAATCAAGAGCTAGGTCCAAAATGTTTCTCTGCATCTTTTCCTTGTTCTGAACAGAATTCATGGCATGATAGTCCGCAAGAAA
>MEWG01000031.1:13415-14403 GCA_001773295.1 candidate division WWE3 bacterium RIFOXYD1_FULL_39_9 | reverse complement strand
TCCACAAACTGTTTCATTGCACCAAAATAGTTACCAATATGCGCCCGTCCACTCGGTTGCATCCCCGAAAGTAAGATTTTTTTAGTCATACAAAAAAGTATACCAAACCTAATACGCTTTGTCTCTTGAACTAAGCTTTTTATATTTTTGCTTTACTCTTTTTTTGTTAATACCAAGATAGTCCTCCATTTCGTTACCGTTCATAATACCAGCAATGGGAATGCCGTATTTTTCCAAGATAAAATACTCGCCGTTGAGATGGGCTCGTTTGACGATTGAACCAAGATTGATGCGAGCTTTGGTGATAGCAATGTGATTGACCATGGTGTTGATTGATATTGATTAAGGTTGATTAAAGTGTATCAGTCCATCATCAAAAGTCAATGGAAAAAATAAAATCCTACCACCTATTATTAAGTAACAGAATTGCAAACCTCTATTTTGACTTTTAGCAAAAAAACATGACGAACTTGCCGCTCGCTCCCAAGGAGTTACTCACTTTATCGGACGGCTACTCTCGGACTTTAAATTTTCCAAAACTCCTATTGATACAAAGGGTGCCGAGGAACTTTACAAAGTAATGGAACAAACCTGTAATGATAGCTGGGAACTTTTTACTAGTCTTCAAAATTATAACCAGTACACCAAAAAAATGCGCATCCAGTTAGGCAGAGCATATGACCGTTTATGTAATAAACTTCTAATAACTAGCTAGTTGACAAATATAGTGAGATTATGATAGCTTAAATCTAGATTTAATTGATAATAACAAAGCCTTTGATTGTGGTCCCTTGCATCTATAATGCTCGGGATTGGGCCTCGGTCGTCTAGATCTAGACAAGGTGGTCTCTGCATAAGTGGAGACTCGGATTCCTCCGTAACCATAGGAAAACTGATGTCAAAGAGTCAGTGAGAGAGCAAGCGCTCTAAAAGTAAGGTGGTACCACGAGAAACTTCTCGTCCTTTTTACACAAGTAATTTTGTGTAT
>MEWG01000031.1:13132-13272 GCA_001773295.1 candidate division WWE3 bacterium RIFOXYD1_FULL_39_9 | reverse complement strand
AAATGCATCAGATACAAAAGCGCGGTCATTATTAATTTGAAAGCACAATCTACAACAAAAATTTGAATTTTGCGTAGAGATGTGAAAAAATCTAAGTATTATGGAACAAACAGAAAATAAACCAGAAATAAAGTCTCCAG
>MEWG01000031.1:11936-13110 GCA_001773295.1 candidate division WWE3 bacterium RIFOXYD1_FULL_39_9 | reverse complement strand
TTGTAAGATTCCACGCTATCCAGTCTGTCTTGTTTGGTATTGCTGCATATGCTGCATGGAAAATCTCACAAATGTTAATATTCGTTTTCATAGGCTACATTATCGAACCAATTGTCTCTATCGGTTCGTTTGTTTTATGGCTGTTCCTAATTTGGAAAGCATATAACAACGTGGAATACGAATTACCATATCTTGGTAAGATTGCAAAAGATCAGGCAAACAAAATTTAGACTTAAGTTAATCAACCCCTGCGATCTCACTTAAAGGAAATGAAAAGCCTTTCTGACATTATTAAAACTAAGGAATTTAACCCCGATAAAAGAAATTCTTATGAGTTTCAGGCATACGGCAATATGCTTGCTGAAGAGTTGGGTGACCAAAAACACCGCGCTCTGTATATAAAACTTGCAAAAACCGAACCACGAAATTTATTGGAAATGGCCAGAGTTTACGTAAAAAGCTCAGAAAATGCACTTACGCGAGGCCGATTATTTATGTGGAAACTTACCGAACTTAAAAAGGAGTTGAAACAACGGTCCAAATAAAATATCATTTAATAGATGCAGAAAAGTCCCCTTTCATTCTATAAGATTCCGTTGTTAATTTCGCTAACCCTGGGAATTGTTGTTACAGCTCTTGGAGTTATTCGCGATCCGATGCAAATTGCTTTTGTTTTTGTGGGTACGATTCTTGGAACGTTTGTTCTTGATCTAGAGTACGTTCTAAACGCAATATTTGTTGAACCCGCAAGAGATTTTTCCAAAACACTACTTGCTTACTTGAAACACAGCGATATTGCTAATGCCATTAGACTTATTCAGTATCATAAAGATGATTTCCATGAAAAATCTCTAAACAGTGCGCTTTTTCAAATTGTTTTAGCATTTCTCAGCGTTCTGGTTATTTATTCTTCACGATCTTTCTTCCCCAAGGCATTAGTTTTATCTGTCTATGCTAATTCGATCTATGTTTTACTGGAATATTATTATCAGAACAAGCTTTCTGAATGGTTTTGGACATTTAAGACTAAACCCGGCAAACAGGGATTTCTAGCTTATCTGGGACTTGTAGTTCTAGTTTTCGGCTTTTGTCTATATATTCTTTAATCAAGTGATTTCCATCTACGGCATCATAATATCCATTTCTATAGCTACTGCTTTATTTATCGCTGAAC
>MEWG01000031.1:9199-11924 GCA_001773295.1 candidate division WWE3 bacterium RIFOXYD1_FULL_39_9 | reverse complement strand
TATGGAACGGCGGAATGGCCTATTATGGTGCATTGATCGGCGGCCTTCTGGGACTTACTTATTTTATAAAACGAAGAAAGCTCGACTTAGTTTACTGGCTGGACATTGCGGCTTTAGTAACACCGCTCGCACAAGCTATAGGCAGAATAGGTAACTATTTTAATCACGAGGTATATGGCCTTCCTACTACACTTCCCTGGGGGATAACAATCCCAAAGGAAAAACTGCCTGAACAATTTTCCGAAAATACTAAATTCCATCCTTTATTTGCATACGAAGCTGTACTTAATTTAATACTCTTCCTGATTCTCATTACTATTAAAAAGAGAACAAAAATTCACAAAGGGATTATTCTAAAAACATATTTGTTCGGGTATGCACTGATTAGATTTAGTCTTGAGTTTCTGCGCATAGATTCTTGGACAATTCTTGGAATTAATGTAGCCCAAACAGTATCGGTAGTAATTGTGTTAAGCGCTCTATTCTTATTACGACCTACAAAATTGTGGCATAATAGATAACAACTATGATTTACATCACTTCAGACCACGGCGGATATAAATTAAAAAATGAAATTGTACAAATATTACGTTCAATAGATGTAAAAGTAGAGGATTTAGGCCCAAAGGAATTAAATGAAGGCGATGATTACCCGGAGTACACTTTAAAGCTTATAGAAAAGCTTAAAGAAAATCTTTCGGACAACAAAGGTATCGTTATTTGCAGAAACGGCGTAGGTGTTAGTGTGTTGGCAAATAAGTTCAAAGGAATAAGGGCAGCCCTATCGTGGAACCCCGAACACGCTGTGTCCACCAGAAATGACGATGACTCAAATGTTCTAGCTCTTCCGGCGGATTATATTGATTCCGACACTGCATATCAGACCGTAGGTGCTTGGCTGAATAAAGACTTTAGCGGAGACGAAAAACACATCAGAAGATTAGAGGTCGTAAAGGAATTTGGACAATAAGAGCACGCAGCTCAATTCAATAAGATGATTATTCCGGTAATTTTAGAAGACAAATTTGACGAAATAGTTACAAAAGCAGCTATTGCTGAAAAATTTTCGAATTTAATACAAATAGATTTTGTAGACGGTAAGATATTTGACGGACACACATTTCTAGACATCCGAGACCTGAATAAAATAAATACCAGAGCGTCTCTTGATATACATTTACTTGTGGCAAATCCACTGGACTACCTAATAAAAATCCGCAATGTTGTTAAGTTTTGCGCACAAATCGAAGGTTTCAAAGACAAAGAGGAGATTAAGAAATTTATTTCGAAATCAAAAGACTTAGGGTATAAAACGGGGCTGTCTGTCGGACCTGAAACAAGTACAGAATTACTTGAAGAATTTGTTGCTGGCTTAGATTACGTTCAATTTATGACTATTATGCCCGGTGCACAAGGACGCGACTTTGAACACGAAGTACTTAAAAAAATAAAAGATTTCAGAAAATCACATCCAAAGATGTTGATACAAACTGACGGTGGAATTGATAAAGATGTGATTCCGGCACTCTTGAAAGCAGGAGTAGATGACATGGTTGTAGGATCAGCAATTTTTACTAGTAGGAATCCGGAAGAAAAATATCTACAATTAGTCAGTATGTCTAATTCAAAAACTGCCCGCACATCCGATTCGATAATCACATTAAAAAGAGAACGGGTTAATAAAATAGCTTTTTTAGGCGGCGCTGCCTGGCACGAGGATACACAACCTTATAAAGATGCCTATGAGACAGCAAAAGCTGTGGCCGCAGAAGGCTTTGAAGTTGTAAACGGCGGCGGACCGGGGGTAATGCGCGCTTCAACAGAAGGAGGGCATGCTGCAGGTGGAAGAGTTTTAGCAATAACATATCACCCGAACAAACCAAAAAGACACTACGAAGGAGTTGATCCTGAAAACAACTTTGATGATGAAGTTATTACATTAGATTATTTCGACAGAACTAAAGTGATGCTACAGACGACGCAAGCACACATTGTGTTTAAAGGAAGTATTGGTACTTTGAGTGAGTTTGGAATGACTTGGATAAGTTCTTGGATACATGAGCCGGATAATAAACCGATTATTCTCTACGGAGATTTCTGGCAGGATTTCTTGGATGTTATACATAAGCACATGTTGTTGGAATCAAACGAAGAAAAAATGTTGAAGATTTGTAATTCCCCCGAAGAAGTTGTGAACTTCCTCAAAAAATTAAAACTAGAGTAACTTCATCCTTGAGATAACTTGAGATAAAAGGAATTTTTCAAAAAGTGTTTTTAAAAACAACAAGGAGCCGGTCGAGATGCAATTAAGCATTCTCTAAGGCTCCTATCGTTTCGTTGAATTTTGTCAAAAGATTTTGACTTCAACGAATCAGTTTGGAGGATGGCAGTTTGTGCAACTTTTATGCTGAACAAAAAGCCTTACTGCAATTGGCTCCTGCCATCCTCCTCAGGTTAAGTGACCCCATCAATAGTCACTTCCCTGTGATGTGGGGTGCGATCGATGCGCGGTTATAAAAGCCTTAAGGAGGAAAGGCACGCGCACATGTGATCAGGTCCGGGCTGCAGAACCAGGACGGTAAACCTCTCGAGCGCAAACAATAATTATCTGGGCGCCCGATTAGGCCAAACTGGCGGAGAAAGCAGACTACCTTTGTGCACTACATGGATAAAGAGTCCATCTTGTACAACGGTATAGGCGTGCTCGCTTGCCGTCTGCAATCTC
>MEWG01000031.1:0-9120 GCA_001773295.1 candidate division WWE3 bacterium RIFOXYD1_FULL_39_9 | reverse complement strand
GTCGATGGCCGCGAAAAGATCTAAAGAAGCACCCCCATGTTGCTTTGTCATCAAGGCGTTAGATCCGGGAAGTGGACCTGCCGAGATTCGCAACATGGGGGCGGGAGTTAACCATGTGGGGCTTACGCCTAGGTACTCCACTTTTGTGAGATTCCCTTCCATATTGAACGACACTTCGAATCGTTCAGACACAGAAGGTTTTTCTATCCTGAACCCACCGGGCGACCCGCACGATGGGCAGAAAAGATCACCTCCTCACAGCCTATGTGACGCCGTTTTTGCGGGCCATACCCTTGACGGGCGTCTCCCAAAGGCTCGGGGTTTCGAAACCAGGGCGCCGCGTTTAGATAGTAACCATAGAAAATACGGCTTCCATATTTTTTCGTCACCTCCTTTTAAGGGCCGAATACGTTTTTAAGCATCCCTAAGCATGTGTCCCTCGGAGCCGCGCTCCAAAAAGCGTTGTTTCATCAATCGTATAAGCCCTCCTCTCGTGTCGTATCTGTTTTTCTGTGCTGTTTGCACAATCGATAGGTAATTTATATAAAACAATTATAGGTCTGTCAACAAGTTTGCATAGATAAAAGTAAACTTGAACACTAAAAAGCAAACACATATACTATACTTAATGCCCGACACTCATTTGCATTGTCAAAATCCCACAATATCAGCTTTGGAGGTTACTGCTAACGAATTGAGGAAAACAGTTATCCAAATGTTACTAGAAGCAGGATCCGGCCACAGCGCAGGCTCCTTAGGAACTGCAGATATATTTGCGGCTTTGTATTTTCATGTATTAAATGTTGATCCGAAAAAACCGGATTGGGATGATCGTGACAGGTTCGTTCTCTCAAATGGACATATATGCCCAGTATGGTATGCTACCTTATCTGAGAAGGGATTTTTCCCTAAAAAAGAACTTTGGACGCTCAGAAAAATTAACTCAAGACTTCAGGGCCACCCCGCCCTTAACTGTCTCCCCGGAATTGAAAACAGCAGTGGCTCTCTAGGACAGGGAATTTCACAAGCTGTAGGAATGGCTCTAGCCGCCAAAATGGATTCTAAAAATTACAGAGTATTTGTAATGACAGGCGACGGAGAACTAAACGAGGGGCAGGTTTGGGAAGCTGCAATGTATGCCGGAAACAAAGATCTTAATAATTTGGTCTGGATTATAGATAGAAACTACATCCAGATTGACGGCAGAACAGAAGATGTACAGCCCCTGGAAAATCTCAGAGAAAAGTTGGAAGCTTTTAATTGGTTTGTTATTGAAGTCGATGGTCACAACATCGAAGAAATAATAAATGCCTGTAACATGGCAAAGGCGGTGTCACAACGACCGACCGCTATCATAGCGCACACTATACCCGGAAAAGGTGTAGAATTTATGGAGTATAAAGTTGAATGGCACGGTAAGGCACCTAACAAGTCCGAATCCATGAAAGCCCTGAGGGATTTGCGCTCTCTCGATGGAAAAATAAGCTGCGAATATGACTAACAAGAAACAATTCATTTACATATCTTTGTTACCTTTGGTAACAATAATAATTTTAATTCTCGGTGCCGGATACTTTTTACTGGCAGACGAAATAAAATTACCAAAATTTAATAAAGGAACTCAAATTAGAAGGTTAGAAAATTTCCCGACTATTGTTTATACCGAGGAAGGTAAAACATATGAGAAGCAGCGTAAAGTTCTTAAGAGTGAGCAGGAACTCAATGAATTCTTAAACTACATAGATCCTGCGGGACTCGTAGCACTAAAAGAGACAATAGATTTTGATAAAGAGTACGTCATTGCTGTTTCAACCGAAGTAGAAGACCCCGAAACTCACAAAGTAAAAGTTAAGAAAGTTTATGAAGATAAGAACATGAAATCACTGTTGATTGCTGTTCAGGAAACTTTCCCAAGCGATAATTGTACGGTAGAAACAAGTCCACATATTGCCGTGGATATTGTGGCCATCAATAAAACGGATTGGGACATTGGTTTTGATAGGATAAAAACCGAAGAACCCTGCGACAACAATGAAGATGAAGGCTCAAACGACGAACAAAGCTCATCCAGTGAAAATACTAATTGAAACAAGTAAGTAATCTGCCCAATGCTCAATAGTAAACTGAAGTTAAATAAAGAAGTGTTCCAAAAGGACATTGAGTTGAAAAGCACACGTGAGGGCTTTGCTGCCGGATTAATTGAAGCAGCCGAAAATAACGAAAGCATCTTGAGCTTGTGCGCAGATCTCAAACACTCCACAAAAGCAGATCTTTTTGAAAATAAATTTCCCAACAGATATTTAGAGATAGGTATTGCAGAACAAAATATGGCTGGAATTGCGGCAGGTCTTGCTTTGAGTGGCAAAATTCCCTTTATTTCTTCTTTAGCTATTTTTGTTCCGGGCAGAAACTGGGAACAACTTAGATTGAGTGTTTGTTTTTCAAATGCAAATGTAAAAGTTATAGGTACTCACGCAGGGCTAATGCACTGTTATGACGGCGGGATGGCGCAAGCTTTGGAGGATATTGCTCTTACAAGAGTTCTACCAAACATGACTGTTATTGAACCGATTGATTATTGGCAAGCTAAGGCTGTTGCTAAGTTTGCTGCAAAACATAAAGGGCCGATGTACATTAGACTTGGGAGGGAAGGAACACCATCAATCACAACCGAAGAAACACCTTTCGATCCTGAAAACGCGCAACTTCTTCTTGAAGGCGAAGATATCACACTTATTTCAAGCGGGCAGATCACCTATGAAGTCCTTCTCGCTGCACGCGAGCTCATGTCAGTTCACAAAATAAAACCTGAGGTAATAAGTATGCCTGTAATCAAACCACTTGATGAAAAAACGCTCTTACGGTCTGCAAAAAAAACTAAAAAAATCATTACTATTGAAAATCACCAAATTAGCGGTGGGCTGGGTAGTGCAATTTCCGAAGTTATTACCGAAAACTTTCCGGTTCATGTGCACAGAATGGGAATGCAGGACAGGTTTGGGGAATCAGGAAAATACCACGAGTTGCTGGATAAATTCGGCCTCAGCGCGCATCATATAGTGAATCAAGTTTTGAACCAAATTAAAAAAAATGAGTAAACCTGACCTAATTACCATCGGAGATAGTTCGATAGATTTGTACATGAAAATCGCGGATAATGCCGGTGTTTCAGAATCGACAACCGGCGGTCAACCAAAGTTTTGCTTTTATCACGGAACAAAAATTCCGGTAGAAAGTTTTGAAACATCGGTTGCAGGCAATGCGATAAATGTTGCGGTTGGTGCAAAACTTTTGGGAATTAACACAAGTGTATATTCAGAATTGGGAGATGATTCTAATACGGATAGAATATTAAACGAACTTAAACAGCTGGACATAGAAACAAATTATTGTAATAAAAATAAAAATACCCCAACTGATCTTCATACTATTGTGGTCTTCCAAGGCGAGCGAACTATTTTTTCATATCACGGGAAGCGCGATTACAAAGTTCCAAACTGGAAGGCACCTAAATATATTTACTACACTTCTATGCCGGAAGGGTTCGAGTCATTTCAAAAAGAATTAATTGATTATTTGGAAAAAAATAGTGAAGTAGGTCTGGCATTTAATCCGGGAACAATCCAAATGAAAACCGGAGTCGATTCCCTGAGAAATATTTTGTTGGTTACAGATATTCTTTTTGTAAATAAAGAAGAAGCAATGAGATTAACCGACACTAACGGTGATTTAGATTCACTGCTTAAAGAATTGGCGAAACTTGGTCCAAAATTAATAGTTATCACAGATGGAGAAAACGGCGCAAACGCTTACGATGGACAAAACATAACACATCAAAGATCGTACAACGACAATAGACCTCTTGTTGATATGACAGGCGCAGGTGACTCGTTCTCTGCCGCGTTTATGTCAGCAATTATTTATGGGAAATCTTTGGAGACAGCATTGAAATGGGGAGTGATTAATTCCGGCAACAACATTAAAGAGATCGGATCATTCAAAGGATTGCTTAACAAAGATCAAATTGAAAAAATAAATATATGAACACTTTTGAAATATTACAAAAAGCTGCGGCTAATCACTATGCACTTGGAGCTTTTAATTGCGCAAACACAGAAACTTTAAAAGCAATTACAAACGCTGCAAAAAATCTTCGGGCTCCAATTATTCTGGAAGCATCTGACGGCGAGGTAAATTACATCGGTTATAAACAACTTGTAGCGCTCAAACAAATTTACATGGAAGAAATCGGCGTTCCGGTCATACTGAATTTAGATCATGGAAAAGACTTCGAGGCGTGCAAAAATGCTATCGAGGCCGGCTTTGACTATATTCACATCGATGCCGCTAAGCTACCTTTTGAGGAAGCGATTTCTGTTACTTCAGAAGTTGTAAAACTTGCGCACAAACACAATCTTCCCGTTGAAGGTGAAATTGACCATATAGAAGGTAGTTCCGCGGATCATAGAAAAGAAAACCCAGAGGACCTCCAAGATCCTAAATTATTTTCTGATCCGGAAAAAGCACGTGAGTTTGTTGCTAAAACCGGTGTTGACGTGTTTGCTAGTTTTGTAGGAAATTTACACGGCATTTATGCGACTAACATGCACCTTAACCTGAATCTGCTTAAAAAGATTAAAGCAGCTTTACCTAACACACTCCTTTCTCTCCATGGTGGCTCGGGAATATTCGATGACGATGTAAAAGAGGCCGTAAAAACCGGCATTGTAAAAGTAAATGTTAATTCTGAAATGCGAGTTGCTTTTAAGATGTCTCTGCAGGAATTGTTAAATAGTACTGACGAGGTGGCTGTCTATAAAATAATGGATAAGCCGATTTCTGCGGTACAAAAAGTAGTCGAGCAAAAAATAAAGTTATTTGGAAGTGAAAACAAAACTTAAACTTTGTTTCTGTCTATTCTAAATGTTTACAAAATTTACTAAGATTAAACCGTGAAAGTTTTAATAACAAGAGAGATACCACAGGCCGGACTCAAGGTTCTGGAAATATACAAAGACAGAATCGAAGTCGATTACCGACAGGGACCTCCCTTATCACAAACTGAACTTAAACACGCTATTAAAGACGCTGATGCCATCATTCCGGTAATTCCGGATGATATTAATGCTGATGTTATGGCAGCAGCAGACGTGTTAAAGATAATTGCAACCTATTCTGTTGGATACGATCACATTGATGTGGCAAAGGCCACAGAAAAAGGAATATTTGTAGGAAACACACCGGGTAATCTTACTGAAGCTGTTGCTGAGCATGCGATGGCACTTGCCCTATCTTTAGGTCGTAGAATACCTGAGGCCGATAGATATTGTCGTGCCGGAAAATATAAATACTGGGATCCGATGCTTTTTATCGGTCCAAAATTTACCGGAAAAACTTTGGGGTTAATTGGATTTGGAAGAATAGGACAAAATTTTGCAAAACTGGCAAGATTCGGGTTTAACATGAGAATTCTTTATAACGATCCTATTTCTCACCCCGAAGCGGAAAGCTTATTGGATGCCGAAAAAGTGGAACTTGATGTTTTGCTGGGAAACAGCGACATAGTCTCGGTTCACTGCAATTTAACTGACGAGTCTTGCGGAATGATCGGCGAACAGGAATTAAAGAAAATGAAACCTCTATCCTACTTAATTAATACCGCTAGAGGTCCCATAATCAACGAGGAAGCATTGATTACCGCATTAAAAGAAGGTTGGATCGCCGGTGCAGCACTGGATGTATTCGAAGACGAGCCTAAGATAAAACCTGAATTGATAAAACTTGATAATGTGGTACTATCACCACATATAGCTAGTGCGACTTGGGAAGCACGAATTCAGATGTCGCGCATGGCTGCAGAGAATGTAGTCGATGTCTTGATAAACAAAAAACCGCCCAGGTATTTAGTTAACAAAGATCTTGCCCAGAGTACAATAACTTCTATTTCTTAAAAATATGATTGAATTTATTCGAAGAAACTCACCAGTATTTACGATCGGTTTTGTAACAATTGCACTTTTTGTGGGGTTAATATATTTAGCCCAGAAAAATACTTCAGTAGGTCCCTCGTTAGAAAAACTAACAGGCGAAGAGTTGATTTCTGAACATACGTACACATTAGGTTCTGAGACAGCCAAAGTTGTATTGGTAGAGTTCTCAGATTTCCAATGTCCTGCTTGTAAACAAATTTATCCGGTCGTCAAAGATTTATTAAGTGATTATCCAAATGACATATATTTCGGATATAGACATTTCCCTCTTCCTCAACATACAAACTCTAAAGCAGCGGCTATAGCATCACAAGTTGCAGGTAGAGAAGGTAAGTTTTGGGAGTATGCAGGGATACTTTTTAGTAATCCTGACAAAATGGAAAGAGAAGATTTAATCGGATACGCGGTTAACTTGGGAATTGATAGAGCCAAATTTGAGCAGGGTTTAGACGATCCGGCCTTTGAAAAAGAGGTAAGCGACGATACTGCCTTGGGAATAAGAATTTCGGTTAACGCGACACCGACTTTCATTCTGAATAACAAAACCCTTCAGTTCAGCAGCTTTGAAGATTTTAGAAGCAAAATAATTGCTGAGATAAAAAAGAATAATCCATCTGCAGATGACGATAAAGAAATAACCGCTCTTATTAATACTGATGAAACTACTCAATCAACAGGCACGCAGAATTATTCTGAGTACTTATTGGACCAAAAATACGGAGTAATTCAAATTGAATATACAAAGGACGGATTTGTCCCAAGTAATGTAAAGGCTGTACAAAATCAATTAATAGTTTGGACAAACAAAACTGATAAAAGCATTGAACTTGAACAATTAATAAAACTGTATCCGGAATTTAATCAACCGGTCATCATCGCACCAAACGGTACATTTGAATTAAGAATGACTCAGGAAAAACTTTGGAATTTCAAAGAAAAGAGTAAAAGACATTACGGAAGTATTTTCGTAGTACAACCATAAGTCTCGCGAATCATCACAACTTACAATTTAAAAGCACTTGGACAGATTTTGTTTAACACGCACTCCTCACACTTTGGTTTACGAGCAATACAAATATATCTTCCATGTAAAACAACCGCACCTGAAAAGTTTCTCCAATATTTTTGAGGGACAATTTTCATTAAGTCCTGCTCAATTCTTACTGCATCGGAATTATTGGTTAAGCCCAACCTATTTGAGACTCTTGTAACATGGGTATCTACCACGATTCCTTCGGCTATATCCCAAAGTTCCTGCAAAATTACATTGGCACTTTTCCTTGCAATACCGGGGATCTTAATCAACTCATTTAGAGATTGGGGCAGCTTCCCACCAAATTCTGACTGCACAAATTTACCTGCTTTAATTAACCTGTCTGCCTTTCCCAAATGGAAATTTACGCCATGAATATCTTTTTGCAGATCGGACAAACTAGCATCTGCTAAATCTCCCCATGATTTATACTTTTCAAAAAGATTCGGTGTTATCTGATTAACTTTTTTATCTGTCGTCTGTGCAGATAACATTACTGAAACTGCAAGTTCGTACTCGTTTTTGTGAATCAACTCAGTTTTAGGTGACGGGTAAGTTTTTGCTAAAATTTGCGCAACTTGTTCTGCGTGTTTATTTAATTCCATAAGTAATTTTACAACAAAGATAGCTGATCTTTTGATACTTCGCTTTTACTGGTTTTATTATTCTCGTTTTCAAATCCAAGTCTGCGAATTAATGATTTGAAATTATATCTTTCTAAAACTTTCTTTACATTTATCTTGTTAAAAGTTGAGTAACGTAAATCATCCAGTTCAACTGCAATTGGTACATCGTAAATTAATTGGGCCAACTTCTTGCTCATCATTGCCTGCTCATAACTATTTAGAAGTTTCTGTCTGAGTGAATCGGGTTTAACCTTATCAATATTATTGTAGATGTCTTCTACGGATCCGAATTCTTTTACCAAAGATGCCGCAGTTTTTTCACCTATTCCAAAAACGCCGGGTATGTTATCACTCGTATCACCTCGCAGACCCTTATAATCCGCTATCTTTCCGGGCTCAAATCCAAACCTAGAAGTTACCTCTTTAGGTCCGAGCCATTCAGCTGATCCTTTGGTACTTGGCAGCATAATAAGAACATTCTTATCTACTAACTGCCACAAATCTCTATCATTTGAAACTACAACAATTTCATTATCATCTTTGTAATTTGCAACGGTTGTGGCTATTATGTCGTCAGCTTCGTACCCGTTTACCATCACTTGTTTTATTCCAAAAGCATCGAGCATTTCTATCACTTTCGGAATTTGCGAGGAAAGATCTTCTTCCATTGGTTTTCTGTGAGCCTTGTATGCAGTAAAATCCTCTAACCTAAATGTGGGCTCAATGCTATCCATAGCTGCCAAAACATATGTCGGTTTAATTTGATCAAGAATATTTATTACCATTGAAGTAACTCCGTAAACTGCGTTTGTTGGTTCTCCGCGTTCATCTCTAAATGAAGTCGGTAGTGCGTGATATGCGCGATGAAGAAAATTAAATGTATCGATTAATAAAAGTTTGTTCATAATTTAACTCTGACCTTTTTTTAATATCCCTACAATGTGCGGACTAAAAAGATGGAAATCAGATTTTGCAAAGATTTTGTACAGAGTGTTGGATAAGTCAAAAGTAAAAGAGTTAAATGAAGTATAACTTGGATCGTAGTTATATTTTATTTCAACCACATCAAAAAGACCTCTGGATAAAGTTTTTATCTGAGAGATAGTATTTGCCCTGTAGTATGTTTTGAAAATATCCTTTTCGTACCTACCAAAAAGTCTTTGGTTTAACCAGCTGTTAACGCCAAAAAAGTTAAGCAGACTTACTCCCCACAAAGGCATAAACTTCTTATTTGGAGTAGCAAAGAAAAATATCCCGCCTGGTTTTAGTACTCGTTTTATTTCTCTAAAAACTTTTTCGGGATTCTGAAGATGCTCTAAAACCCACAAACTTGTTACTGAATCAAAAGTATTTTTTTCAAATGGAAGATTTTCTAAATCACTTACAATAAGCTCATCTAAACAAATGTTTTTTTCAAAACTACGCTCATCTGCGTCCACGCCAACTGCCCAAGAAATGCTACGTCTGTTTT
>MEWG01000030.1 GCA_001773295.1 candidate division WWE3 bacterium RIFOXYD1_FULL_39_9 | reverse complement strand
TGATTTAGGTGGGAGAACAAGCCATGCCGCAATTGTAAGTAGGGAATTAGGAGTACCTGCTGTTGTAGGTACGACAAATGCTACAAAAATACTTGCGGTCGGAGAGCTGATTACCGTAGATGGCGCTGAAGGTAAGGTGTACGAAGGAGATATTACAAAGGAGGTAGCCGTAAAAGAAACAAAGGGCGGGATTGACGCAACAAAAGTTAAAACAGCGACTAAGGTATACATGAATCTAGCCGAACCGGAACTAGCCGCAGACATGGCTCAAAGAAATGTAGATGGTGTCGGTCTCCTTCGTGCGGAATTTATCATGGCACAGCTTGGTAAACACCCTCAAATGTTTATCAAAGAAGGCAAGAGAAAGGAATTTATTAAGCAATTAGCAGAAGGTTTAGAGAAGTTTGCAAAAGCATTCAGCCCAAGACCGGTTGTTTATAGATTCAACGACTTTAAATCAAATGAATACGCAAATATGAAGGGCGGAAAGGAGTTCGAACAGGAAGAACCAAATCCAATGATTGGTTATAGAGGAACTCACCGTTATCTTACAAATCCCGACGTATTTAAAATGGAAGTGGAAGCCATTCAATATGTAAGAAACAAGCTAGGATATAGAAACCTGTGGGTTATGATGCCATTTGTAAGAACCGTAGAACAGCTACGCGATGTTAAGAAATTGATGGGATCGTTAGGATTAAGGAGAAGCGGACTGTTCAAATTCTGGATGATGGCAGAAATACCTTCAAACGTAATTTTATTGGACGAGTTTATAGATGAAGGTATCGATGGTATCTCAATTGGTACAAACGACCTAACAATGTTAATCCTCGGTGTAGACAGAGATAACGAAAAAGTTGCCGAAGTATACAGCGAAATGAATCCGGCGGTCCTTCAGTCGCTTGAAAAAATTGTTACGACTTGCCGCAAAAGAAAAGTAACCTGTTCGGTGTGCGGTCAAGCTCCTTCAGTCTTTCCTGAGTTGGTAGAAATGCTGGTTGAGTGGGGAGTAACATCCGTATCTGTAAGCCCCGACGTTATCGAAAAGACAAGGCAGATTGTTTACGATGCCGAAAAGAAGGTTCTCGGTAAAAAGAAATGAAACTCAGTGCGCTTCCTTCTCAGAGAGATGTGACACTACACGAGTTTTATTGTCTAGGAGATAGTGAGGCACATGTCTAAAATTAAAGCTATTTCTTGCCACAAAATTCTCAATTCCAGAGGTGATTGGACTATCGAAACCCATGTTGAGCTGGACGACGGAGCAGTGGGGATTCAAGCAATTCCCGAAGGCGCATCAAAAGGCGAACGGGAAGCTGTGTCGCTTCCTGTAGACAAGTCTGTACATATTGTTTCCACAGTAATCGACGATGCAATCCGCGGTGAAAATCCCGAAGATCAGGAGGGAATAGACAGAATGCTGATAGAAATGGACGGTACTGCTAATAAACACCATTTCGGAGGTAACAGTTTGTTATCCGTTTCTTTAGCCGTAGCCTCGGCCGTTAGTAATTCAAAAGGGATAGAGCTGTACGAATACTTGTCGGCACAGTTTTACAAAAAACCATTTTCCAAGGCTAGTTTGCAATTTCCCACACCGGTTTTCAATGTTTTAAATGGCGGCAAGCACGCGCATAACGGCCTTTCCTTTCAGGAGTTTATGGTGATTCCCTCAAGGGCATATTCTATTGATAAAGCAATCGAGATAGGTACGAATATTTACCATAGTTTAAAAACAAAACTGATCGAAGAACACTTGGACGTAGATGTAGGCGACGAAGGAGGCTTTGCTCCGAACAATCTTACAGTACCAAAAGCTTTAGAGTTTTTGAAAGCTGCAGCTTCTGAGCAGTATAAACCTGGTAAAGATGTGTTCTTTGGGATGGACGTGGCAGCCGAATCGTTTTATTCGGAAGGTCACTACAAGATTAGAGAAGAAAATCTGGAACTTAACGACGACAAACTTATTGAATATTACGAAAAACTATTTAAAAAGTTTGAAATCATATATCTGGAAGATCCTTTTTATGAAAGAGATTATCAAGCGTGGGAAGCTGTTTATAAGAAGCTGGGCAACAACTGCATGATTGTCGGAGACGATTTAGTAGTTACAAACACCAAATATTTAAAAAAAGCTATTGAACGAAAGATGATTAACGCTGTTATTGTAAAACCTAATCAAGTAGGGACATTAACAGAAACATTTGATTTTGTTAGGATGGCGCAGGAAGCCAAGATGGACATAATACTTTCACATAGAAGCGGTGATACTGCTGAAGATACTTTTATAGCAGATCTGGCCGTAGCCGTAGGAGCGCAGTTTATTAAGTCCGGCGCTCCGGTTCGTGGAGAAAGAGTAGCCAAATACAACAGGCTGTTGGAAATTTTAGCAATTAATAATCCCGAAGATTAACTATTTTATAGAATAAGCGGCGTAATCCTGACCAAGAGGTGTTTCAATATCCTCGGTTTGTTTATCCGTTAGTTTCTCAAAATATTTTCTAATTCCTCTAATAGAGTTTCCGTGACAAGAGACAGCTACGTTCATTTTAAAAGACACCATTTTCGGCATTATTTCTTGCAGAAAATCATAGACACGTTTCACAACCATCTCTAAACTCTCACCATTTGGCGGCATGTTCGTGTAACCGCGTCTGTATTTAAGTAAGAGTTCCGGGTCTTCCAGCTGCATCAAAAGTTTACTTTGGCCTTGCAGGTCCCCATAGGATCTTTCTTTTATTCTCGGGTCCTTGATAATCTCTAAATTTCTTGCCATCTCGTTTTTTGATATGGCAATCTGCATTGTTTTAATTGCTCTGATTTGGTCAGACGCGACCAACATGTGGATTTTTTTGTCCTTTAGTTTATCCGAAAGCACCTCGGCTTGTTGAATACCTTTTTCGGTTAAATCAGAATCTCGCCATCCGCTAAATATAAAATCTGCATTGTCAGTTGTTTGCCCGTGTCTAAAAACATACATAATTGGAAAGTCCGGGTTTTCGTCTTTTGGCAGAGGTTGAACATTTTTATAAGTCAATAAATGTAGCGCCTCCTCAATTTTTTCTTTTGGGTATTTATCAAACAGGGCCGAGTCTATAGGCATACATTAAGATTAGCACATTTATGTTATGATATTTGAATGAGTGAAATTATTTCGGCTTTTATGAGCCACGATCTTAAGGCATTTATAGAGAGCATAGGATTATTTGGAATTTTTCTTGTGGTTTTTGCTGAATCCGGTTTGTTAATTGGTTTTTTCTTACCCGGCGACTCTTTGTTATTCACCGCTGGCTTACTTGCGTCTCCGGCGTTTAACTTTTTACCTTTTTGGCCACTTTTACTGGGCTCTTGGGTTGCTGCAATAGTTGGCGATAATGTTGGATATGAATTTGGGAAAAGAGTGGGTCGCAGACTATTCAAACGCGAAAAGTCATTTTTATTTAATCCAGAAAATTTAATGAAAGCCGAAGAGTTTTACGAGAAACACGGTGGCAAGGCTATAACGATAGCTAGATTTATGCCTGTAATACGAACTTTTGCTCCTATTGTGGCTGGAATAGGTCACATGGACCATAAAAGATTTACTTTTTACAACTTTGTCGGGGGAACTATTTGGACTTGGGGAATGGTTTTAGGCGGATACTTTTTGGGAAGCATCATCGGTCCTGAAGAGGTAGATAAATACTTATTGCCAATTATTTTGCTGATTATTTTTGCTTCGGTAATTCCACCTTTGTACCACATGTATAAGGAGCAGAAGAAATCAGCATTAGAAAAGCTTAAAGAAAGGGTTGTTCATTTCTTTAAGTATAAAATTTAGTTGTATCTTCTTATAACTCCGGTTACCTTACCTTGAATCTGCAAATCCTCTGAATCTACGTAAATCGGATCCATCTTATCGTTTGCAGGCTGAAGCCTTACTCTTCCGCCGCTTTCCTTATAGAATCTTTTTAGCGTGGCGTAAGTATTGTCTATTAATGCCACAATAATATCTCCGTTTTCAGCAGTTTCCTGGCTCTGCAATACTACATGATCCCCATCAAAAATTCCGTCTTGGATCATCGAATCTCCTTTTACTTGGAGTACGTAGCACCTTCTTGTTTTGGACACCATGTCTTGTGAAACTAAAACAGTATCTAAAGGGTTTTCAATTGCTTCAATCGGTTCTCCTGCAGCAATAAATCCTACCAAGGGAAGTTCGATGCCGCTAAGGCTTGCGCCGTAATGGTCGTCTACAACTTCAATACCTCTAACTGATCCGTCAAATCTTCTTATTACGTTCTTTTTTTCAAGCGATTGGAGGTGTTCGTGAACGGTTGCAAGTGAGGAAAGTCCCATAGCATCAGCGATTTCCTGCAAAGTCGGGGAGTAGCTATTTTTTTGAATATATTGTGAAATAAACTCTAAGATCTGCTTCTGTTTTTTATATAGTGTAATTGGGCTCATCTTTTTCCTTAATTTGAAACTACGTATAGATTACCAAACATTACCCGAACAAGTCAACAATTTTTTCCAAACAAAACCCAAAAAGTGTGTTAAAATTTTAGCGATGTTTAATCTTAAAGCAGATTTTAAACCTACAGGAGATCAACCTAGCGCCATCGATTACCTTTATAAGAATATCCAGGAAGGTACCAAAGATCAGGTGCTTTTGGGCGTTACCGGAAGCGGAAAAACTTTTGCTATAGCTAACTTAGTTCAAAAGATTCAGAGGCCCACTTTGGTTATATCTCACAATAAGACTTTAGCAGCGCAGTTATACCAGGAGTTTAGAGATTTCTTTCCGGATAACGCTGTTGAGTATTTTGTAAGTTATTACGACTATTTTCAGCCGGAGAGCTACATGCCTTCAACTGATACGTATATTGAAAAAGATTCCGATATTAACGAAAAAATAGACAAACTTCGACTTGCAGCAACTACGTCACTTATGACCCGACGCGATGTGCTGGTGGTAGCCTCTGTTTCATGCATCTATAACATCGGATCGCCTACAACATACTCAGAGATGGCAATTGAGCTTAAAACCGGAATGAAACTTAGACTAAATGACTTATTAGTAAGACTGTCGCAAATAAATTACGATCGAGCAGATTTTGATTTCAAACGAGGTACATACAGAATCGTAGGCGATGTTGTGGATGTATATCCGGCCTATTTAGATTACGCTGTTAGACTGGAGTTATTTGATAATAGTTTAGTGGCAATCAGTTTCTTTGATCCGCTTACCGGTAATACAATCTACAATAGTGGATTTCCGGAACAGCGACGCGGCAGTAATACCAGAAAGATTACTCAGGATGAAAAAGAATACACAGAGCACCGAGCTGCGGAAGGTAATTCAGTAATTATATTTCCTGCCAGACATTATGTGACTGCAGAAGATAAACGCGATCGCGCTTTGGAAAGAATTCAGGCCGATCTACAAACTCAATTAAAAATTCTTAGAGATTCAGGAAAAGTATTAGAAGCTTATAGATTGGAGCAGCGTACTAACTATGATATCGAGATGATCAAAGAAATCGGTTATTGCAAAGGTATTGAAAATTATTCAATCTACTTTGACAACCGAGAATCAGGTGCAACCCCCTATACCTTAATGGATTTCTTTCCTAAAGATTATCTGGTCGTAATCGATGAATCACACATTACTGTTCCTCAGGTGCGAGGTATGTACAACGGCGATCGATCACGTAAACAGACACTCGTGGATTACGGTTTTAGACTTCCATCTGCTATGGATAACAGACCGATGAACTTTGACGAGTTTATGTCAAAAGTTAATCAGACCATTTATGTTAGTGCCACACCGAATCAATGGGAGATAGACAAAGCAAAAGGTAAAGTGGCTGAGATATTAATTAGGCCAACAGGTATTATTGACCCGAAGATAGAAATTTTGCCTTCACAGAATCAGGTCCAGGATCTTTTTGAGCGTATCAAAGTTAGAACTGCGCGAAAAGAGCGAGTTTTAGTTACAACTTTAACAAAAAGAATGGCAGAAGAGCTCGCAACGTTCTTGAAAGATAAGGGTGTTAAGGTTACCTATCTTCACTCTGACATCGACACTTTGGAAAGAACCAATATTTTGGATGACCTGCGCAAGGGAAATTACGATGTTTTAGTAGGTATAAATTTGCTTAGAGAAGGTTTAGATCTCCCTGAGGTTTCTTTAGTGGCAATATTGGATGCGGATAAGGAAGGTTTCTTGAGGTCAGATACATCTCTAATTCAGACCATGGGACGCGCTGCAAGACATATCTTAGGAGAAGTCGTAATGTACGCAGATCATACAACTGACAGTATGAAAAGGGCAATTGCCGAGGTTGATAGACGAAGAGATATCCAACTCAAATACAATCTTGAACATAATATAACTCCTGTACAAATAACTAAACCCATCAGAGAAAAACTTATAGATGAAGAGATTGAAACTGAAATTGAAAAAAGAACAGGTAAAAAAGGTTCTGTTGCTGACGTTGATTACAGGCAACTTCCACCGGAGCATCTTAAAAAAGAAGTCAAAGCGATTGAAAAAGAAATGAAATACGAAGCCGAGATGTTGAATTTCGAAAAAGCTGCTCAACTTAGAGACAAAATCCGCGAGATTAAAAGGTTTTTACAATAAACCTATAGAGAGATATCACTACGTTTTAAAATCCCATTGAAAAAAATATTTTAAGTACTTATACTTCAGATAGAGCACCATTACATTTAAGTTATGCACAGGTTTTTTATTGGTCCAACAATATTAATCGGAACAACAATAATTAACCTGTTTAGAATTGTCTTTATTTTCCTCAGAGATTTTTTTGTTGTAGCTATAGCAAAAATCCGACTTACATCGGGACTTATAGTTAACAAATTATCTTTAGTAAACTACGGATCTAAAAAGTTAGCCAAGACATTAAAAAGCTTTTCAAAAAAACTGAAAATAAATTCTAAATTTTTAGGCATTAGAACCGTTCGAGCAAAAAAGAAAAAAGCGGCAAAAACAACCAGACCTAGTTATGCTTATTTTGTTTACGGCATAGTTTTTTCGCTTGCGCTTTATCTGCCTTTTGAATTCTATAGATGGTACAGACTGTTGCCAAATCCGGAGAAAGTGGCTTTAGAAGAAGTTCCTAAACCCACAAAAATTTTAGATAGAAACGGCAGACTGCTGTACGAAATTTATATAGATAAGAAGTATGAGTTTGTCAGTCTAGAAACGATTCCTCAACACATGGTTGAAGCCACGTTGGCAATAGAAGACGCTGATTTTTTCAGCCACATGGGTATACGCCCGCTAAGTATGTTGAGGGCTGCTAAAGAAACTTTGTTTGATGAAAATATCCAAGGTGGTTCGACAATTACGCAACAACTGGTGAAAAATGTTTTGTTAACCCCCGAACAAACGCTTACAAGAAAAATTAAAGAGGCTGTTTTAGCGTTAGTCATAGAAACAAAATATTCAAAAGAGCAAATTTTAGAGCTTTATTTTAATAACGTGCCGTACGGTGGTAATGCTTGGGGAGTTCAATCGGCATCCCAAAAATATTTTGGAAAAGATGTTAAGGACCTGAATTTAGCCGAAAGCGCTTTGCTTGCAGGCCTTCCGCCCGCGCCCACCAGATACTCGCCATATTCAAATTTTGAAGTGGCCAAAACCAGACAAAAGTATGTTTTAGACAGAATGGTCGAGCTAAGTTACATAACTCAGGATGAGGCTGATATTGCTTATCAGTCAGAGTTATCAGTAAAACCAAGTATCGAATATATTCAAGCTCCGCATTTTGTTGAATTTATCAGAAATCAAGTTCAGCAAATGTATGGGAATAGATTTGTAGACTATGGTGGGCTGACCATTGTGACCACACTTGATCTGGATGTTCAAAATCAAGCGCAGGTGATTGTAAGTTCCGAGGTAGAGAAGAATCTTAAACTAAACATTTCGAATGGCTCAGCAATTGTATTAGACGTGAACAATTCGGAAATTTTAGCTTACGTGGGTTCAGT
>MEWG01000029.1:2001-10223 GCA_001773295.1 candidate division WWE3 bacterium RIFOXYD1_FULL_39_9 | reverse complement strand
AAAGTTCTTTTCTTCTTTGTGGGCATTAATTTAGTAAGGTTTTTATAAGAGGCCTTTTTTGGCTAATATAAAATTGATTTGATCGACGGTTAATGGACTTCCATCGATATTTGTTTGGCTTTTAATGTAATTAATTTTGGCTTGTTTAGAGCAGGCAGGACACCGAAGAAGAGCAATTTGCTCCTCTCTTTTAAGACGAGATTGACCTCTGCCAAGCCGTAAATTACATTTGCATCCGCATTTATAATTTGCCATAATAATTCTCCTTTACTAATGCCCACAAAGAAGAAGGAAAAAGGAATAAAGCTCTCTTTCCGTCTTCTCTGCATTTAACACACTCGCGTCATTCTGTTCGCCTTTACTCTTATTGTCCAGCAATGCTCAAAAGACTTACTTAAAACAACAATTCCATGGCAAGGTCTTTGACCTCATATCATTTAAAAACAAATGATACTTCGACGGCTGTTATGCAATGGACTGTTTATTCGGCCTTACGATTACATGAGCAGGAAAGCGCTTGGCGCGCTGTTAGAAAGGTTGTTGATGGACTAAGTAAGGTGGACTATGACTTCGGCTTAACGACGATAGGCGCTTGTCTCAAGTATGTTTTTATGGGGTTTACTCGCTGGGCCGTTTCCCCTGCCCGATCTTGAGATAAATTGGATCGGCTCTATCTATCGTTATTTCTGAATCAAATGCGCGGAACATGATCCAGTGCTGACAAAACCCAGTGGAGCGGTTTGCGGTGGTTTCGTCGGCTTGTCAAAGAACCTTCAGGAGTTCGCCTGGGGTTGGATCGGTGTAGCGCGTGTGAACCAAGGAACTGGTTCCTTTCTATCAGAAAAAATTAAACTTGTAAACAAAATTAACACACATATTTAAAATAATTTTAATAACAAAATCAACAATATACAAGCCAAAAATATGGTATTTTCCAAAAGCCCACCCATCTAAAACGAAAAAAAGAGCTATTATCACGTCATTAACAGTTAACACATGTTAACTGAACTGTTAAAAACATTAACACATGTTAACCAATCAAATTAACACATTAACAGAAGTATAAAACAATCATAAAATACTAATAACCATGCGAAAAAGAAGAGACATTCCAATTATAAAACCTGCCGATGCTCCTAAGGGAAGAGGTAGGCCAAGCAAGAAGCCCAAAGTAAAGAAGAGTTATCTATATAAACCACCAGAAGCACGAGACTTATCCGATTTACAGATGCGATTCTGTGAAGAGTACATAGTAGATTTAAATGGTGTACAAGCGGCAATACGATCCGGCTATAGTCCATCAAGCGCAGGCATAACAGCAAGCAAACTTTTAGCAAATACTTCTATCATTAGATATGTACAACATCTTAAGATAGAACGCGCCAAAAAATTAGAAGTCTCCCAGGATAGAATAGTACAAGAGTTAGCAAGAATAGCTTACAGCGACCATAGAACATTTTATGATAAAGAAGGTTGGCCGATACCGATAGAGCTATTGACAGACGATCAGCAAGCATCGGTAAGGGACATTCAGTGGGGAGAAGAAGTCCAGAAAGATAGAACTGGCGAAACAATAAAAGATCAAAATAACCAAGATAAGATTTTTAGATATGTAAAGAAGTATGCTTTTTATAATAGAGTAGATGCGCTGAGAATGCTCGGGCACCATTTGGGAATGTCTCTTGATAAACCATCGGAAAGATTTACTGGAAAAGATAAACCGCAGCAAGAGATAACATTCGAACATTTACTTAGAAGATTGGATGCAGCGAAGTTGGAACAATTAACACAATGGTTAGTATCTGCCGCGCAGCCAATTAAAAGTGCTCATCCTGTAGATAAAGAAGATATTCCAGAATGGCCGGATGAAACCCTTGGCGGTATGCAATGACAAAATGCCCAAGATGCAATGGTGAAGTTTTTAAGGTAATCTATTATGGATTGCCTTTTTCTTTATGCAAAGAAGAAGATTGCAGTTGTTTGTTTGGTTTCTTTGATTTCATTGCAAGATATCTTCCTTTTAATGGATGGTTTTATGCATATGAAGGAAGTTATCTGATTGCTTTAATATGTTGGTTGTTTGGGATGGAAACTGGAAAAGACGAATGAAAAAGAAATTCTTTATTGCATTTATCTTTATGCTATTTGTTTTTATAAGTATTGGCTTGAAGTGTTTTATCTTTTCCAATAGTTCTACTGGAATGATTGCGGATGATAGTAGTCATGTAATAGACAGTAGAGAGTATGGAAAGTAATTAATGTTTAATGCTTTTGACATATCCAGCTATACACCAAGACAGCTAATGGATTCAATTCCACCGAATCCTATTCCGATAGCCGAAAGAATACTGGCAGAAAAATCATTAAAGCATTTTGTAATGCAAGCCTGGCATATACTTGAGCCGAGAAGCCCTTTGATTTGGAATTGGCATCTTGATGCAATCTGCCAACACTTAGAAGCAGTAACAAACACCTATCTTATTAAATCAGGAATAGCTGGAAGAGAAATAGACAACCATTTCTATGAAGCAAATTATTCCATTCCTTCTATAAACTACTTATGGATAAATATGCCGCCGAGACATGGTAAGAGTTTGCTTGTTTCTGTCTTCTGGCCATGTTGGGAGTGGGGTCCGAAAAACCTTCCAGACTTACGATATCTTTTCATCTCATATGCACAGCCACTATCTACCAGAGACAATTTAAAACGAAGAAGATTGATAGAGTCCAATTGGTATAGAGAAAGATGGGGAGAGCGTTTTCATCTTACTACAGATCAGAATGCAAAAACTCGCTTCGATAATGACAGAACAGGAGTAATGATTGCAACTTCTATCTCTGGTCTTGGAACGGGCGAAGGCGGGCAACGCGTTTGTCTACCATATAACCAGAAGATAGATACAGAAATTGGTAGGGTCGAGATCGGAAAGATCGTCAAAGAAAAATTAGAAATCAAAGTTGTTAGTTTTAATCATAAGACAAATAAAACAGAACTTTCTAAAATAGAAAAGTATTTTGAAAATGAAGGCCGAGATATTTTTGAGATAGAACTTGAAGACGGCACGACATTTCGATGTACTGAAGATCATCCTGTATATGTTAATGGTAAAGGGTATATTCAAGCAAGAGAATTAACAGAAGAAGATGAGGTGGTCTGCTTATAATGGGTTGTTTATATCAAATAACTTCTCCATCTGGTAAGTCTTATATAGGCATTACTAATTTTACCGCTCAAGAAAGATGGTCTCAGCATGTAGGCGAAGCATTAGGGTCAAGGTCTAAAAGAGCAATTTCTAATGCTATAAGAAAATATAGCTCTGATTTGTTTGATGTTAAAACACTTCTTATTGCAAATGATGCGGCTTATTTAAAGTTGATGGAAGTTAAAGTAATTGCGGCATTTAAAACGCATACACCTAATGGTTATAATATGACTGCTGGCGGAGATGGTGTTGTTGATTTAGATAGCGAGACTTTTAAAAATCTTCTTGAAAAACGCTTAAAAACTATAAGGTCGAAAGTATATAGAAAGAAAAATTCAGAAACTCAAAAGGCGCTTTGGACAGAAGAAAAAAGACAAGAAAGATCAAGAGTTGTTTCTGAATTGTGGGAAGATGAAAATTATCGCAATCATATGTCTGAAGTTCACAAAGGATGGCATTATTCTAAAAGAGAAAGAGAAAAAGCGTCTATACGTTCTAAAAAACGCTGGAGTAATCCGGAGTATGTCAAAAGACATAAACTTATGATGAAGAAACTTTGGCAAGATGATGAATTTAAAAAGAAAATGGCTGAAGCCACAACCGATGAAGTAAAAAAGAAGATAGGTGTTGCTTCAAGAAAGATGTGGTCTGATCCAGAGTTTCATGCAAAAAGAAGTAAGCAAATGAAAGAGTATTTTAATTTGCCAGAAGTTAAAGAAAAAATAGCTGAAAAAACAAGACAACAAATGGCTGATCCAGAAGCAAGAAAAAAGATTGGTGAAGCCATGTGTAAGCATCGAGGTTATATCTTTTCAAAAGGTATTAAACCAAAAAATCCGAGAAGCGTGTTTTATAAAATTTGGGACAAGATAGAAAGTAAGATAACATTCGCAGAGCTTTATCGTTTTGATATTGAAAGCCGTAGAATATCAGAAGCTGTTGATCGTGGCTATTTGGTGATTGTTAAATAATGAAGATTAAGAAGATAAAAAGTATTAGACGAATCAGAAAAGACTCTGCTACTTATAATATTCAAGTAGCAGATAACTATAATTATTTTGCCAATGGTGTACTTGTTCATAATTGTATTGATGACGCCCATAACGTGCTTGAAGTAGAATCAGAGCCAAAAAGACAAAAAGTATTAGCTGTCTGGGACGATACTCTTTCAACTCGTGTCAATGATGTAGAAGTCGGTGCTTATGTCGGCGTCATGCAAAGAACACATTCAAAAGATTTAACTGGTCATATTTTAGAAAAGAGAAAAGATGGGCAGATAGACAATCTTGTGCATGTATGTCTTCCTGCAAGATACGAAAAGAATCATCCGCACCCTTCTGATACTCCATTAAACTTTACAGACCCAAGAACAGTAGAAGGCGAGCCTTTAGATAAAGGAAGACATCCAGAAGATAGTCTAAAGCAATTAGAGGGAAAACTTACTGCCTGGGGTAAGGCTGGTCAGTTACAGCAAAGACCAAGGCCAAAAGGTGGTCAGATTGTTCAAGCAGGAAAAATTAAGATAGTAGATAACTATAATCATAGATTAGTAAAGAAGATGGTGCGTTACTGGGACAAAGCTGCCTCTGAGGATAAAAGTGCTTCTCACTCAGTAGGTCTTCTGATGGCATCTATGAGAGATGAATGTATTGACTACGGCTTTATTGTTCTGGATGTTGTCTACGGCCAATGGACTTCTGGCGAGCGTGATGTAAGAATGCGTCAAACTGCTCAGATGGATGGAATAGAAGTTGAACATGTAGTAGAGCAAGAAGGTGGCTCCGGCGGTAAAGAATCAGCACAAAACTCCATAAGAAAAGTATTTCTTGGTTATAAGTGTTCAGCAGATCACCCATCAGGCGCAAAAGATGTAAGACTTGAGCCGTTCGCTGGCCAAGTAGAAAACAACAATATTGCTATGTTATCTGCTCCTTGGAATAAAAAATATGTGGAAGCATTAGAAGAGTGCTCTGTTGGTTCCGTAACAGACTTTGGGGATGGTTCTTCTGGTGCTTTTAACTGGCTTAATGGTTTAACTGGTAAGGGAAAGTCTAAAGTAAGAATAGGAGTTGTAGGATAAATGAGTACTTTTGATGTGGACTTGAGAACAATCAATCCGCAAACAGGAGACATAATAGTTCTACAATTAGACGTGGATAACATTCCTTATTTTGATTTAGACGATTTTATGGAAATGCAAGATAAGTTGAAAGAAGCATTTCCAAGGAACAAAATAATACTATTGGCTAAAAGCGATAATTTTTTGGTCTGTAAGAATAAGAAAGAAGTTCAAGAGATATTAAACGAGTTGTCATAAACATTGGATAGTTTGGATAGACAAGTGAATGGGTGCTACAGAACGCAAAGAGAAATAGAAGAAGGCATTTGCACTTGTCTACAATACGAGCAAGCAACAGGAAGATGTTTATCAAAGATAGATACAGTATCAAAAATAGATGGTCAGTCAACTTGCCCAAGAAACCCGTTGGCGATACCTTATAAAGAGTGGGAAAAAAGAAAATGAATCTTTTCTTTAATCCATTAAAAGCTTTCAGAAGATGCAAAGAACTTGAATGCAGGATTGCAAGAAAAGAAGAAATGTCCAGACTTTGCGAAGAGAAAGCAAAACTTCTTAAAAACGGAATAAGATGCGATCAAGAGCAGCTTGATAAATTAAGAATTAAAATAGCCAAGAAAACTAAAAGGAAATAAGCAATGGCATTTACTCCAACATATCTTCCTAATAGCAGAAGCAAGTTTTTTCAGTTCTTTGCTACTGGTAACACAACGATGGTTGAAGCATTAAATCTTGGTAAAGCATTTGAACTTGCCGATATTAGATTGATTCTTTCTGCTGCTCATCCTTCTGTAACTTATTTCACCGCTAATTTATCTGCTGGTCAAGGTAGTGCTTATAACGTCGTGCTTGCTTCTTTTCTTGCAAGTACTCTAACCAATGTAACAGATAGAGTATGGACACCTTCTGCTGATAAAATATTATATCAACATAATGATACTATTCAATTTTCCATGCTTAACAGCGTTGGTGCGATTTGGGGGTTAGTTGTAACTGGTTGGGCAGTACAGGATTAATACTTAATGGCAGATATCATTCTATCACAAGAAGGCGAAGTAATACCTTCCAACGAAGGCGATACGGTATTCGATTATTCTGAATATACCTTATCTGCTGAAGCTGGTAGTATTACTCTTGCTGGTACTGCTGCTGATGTAGTTAAAAACTATGCTGTTTCCGCCGATGCAGGAAGTATTGCTTTAACTGGTACAGATGTAGGATTAATTTCCGTATTTATAATTACAGCTGAAGCAAGTAGTATTGCCTTAACTGGTGCAGATGCAACATTAACAAAACAAATACCAATCGATGCTGAAGCTGGTGCTATATTTTTAACTGGTACCGACATCGATTTAACCGCTACTCGTTTAATTGATATTGAATCTGGAAGTATATCTTTAACAGGAACAGATGCCTCTCTTGAACGTCATCGAATATTTGACGCTGATTCATCTTCTATATCTATAACGGGTACTGCCGCCGATTTAGTTAAAAACTATGCTGTTGTTGCTGAAGTTGGAAGTATTGTCTTAACTGGTACAGACATTGATCTAACTGCTACTCGTTTAATCAGCGCGGAATCATCTTCTATATCTATTACTGGTACGGACGCAGCACTAACAAGACAAATACCAGTCGATGCTGAAGCAAGTAGTATTGTTTTAACTGGTGCGGATGCAACATTTATTTATTTATATCAAATTCAAGCCGACGCTGGTTTATATTCTACATCTGGCCAAGATGCCTCTTTAGTTAAAAACTATGTTGTAGTAGCTGAAGCTGGAAGCATTTTAATAACTGGCATAGATGCTACCTTATCAAAGTCCGCTACTGAAAGCGGAGAAGTTGTTTGGGACACTCAAGGGGATAGAATCCCGTCAGATGATGGCGATAGAGTATTCGATGGAATAGATGCTCCAGATAGCTATGCTGTTTCCGCCGATGCTGGAAGTATTGCTTTAACTGGTACAGATGCTACTTTAACAAAAACAAAGACAATTTCCGCAGAATCATCCTCTTTTATTATTTCTGGTACAGATGCTTCTCTACAAAGACATATAGTATTTGCCGCCGAAGCTGCATCTGTATCTATTACAGGCACAGATGCTACACTTATAAGAAACCGTTCTGTTGCCGCTAATGCTACAAGCTTTATTGTTTCCTCTATTGGCGCAACTTTACAGAAAACGACTATATTTGATTGTGATAGCGCTCAAATTTCGCTTTCAGGAGAAGACGCTGCTCTTATACGCGCCTTTGTTCAATCGGCAGAATTTGGCTCGATTTCATTATCAGGTAATAATGTTGATTTATTAAAGTCTCTTTCTCTGTCTGCTAATGCAGGAAGTATCTTAATATCTGGCAAGGCCGCTGATTTATCTCAGCTTGCCGCTTTAAGTATTTCTGCTGATTCTGGAAGTATTGCTCTAACTGGTACTGATGCAAGTTTAGATTTTACTTTAAGAGTTCTTCAAGCAGAGCCAAGCAATATATCTATTATTGGTAAAGATGTAGAATTAACAAGAGCACTAACTGTTCAATCCGATCCTGCATCTTATTCTATTGTTGGCAGCGATACCCCTCTTACCAGAGGAAGATATATTGCGGCTAATGTTGGCAACATATTTTCTTCCGGCAAAGATGTTGATTTTATAAGAAGTTATGTTTTTGATGCAGAATTAGGACAATATGTTTTAACAGGAAGTAGTGTTAGTTTGGATTTAGCAGTAGTTATGTTACCTCACGGGTTGGCAAGTCTTTCTGTTTCTGCAAAGCTACCAGTAATATCGGCAGAAGCAAGAAGACCTGGAATAACAGCGACATTGAATTTATAACGAAAGGATTTAAAGAAGATGGCATCATTTAATAAATTTCAGGATTTCGCAGAGCAGTTGGCAAAAGGTATTCATCAGCTTCATGCTGCTGGTCATACTCTTAGGGTC
>MEWG01000029.1:0-1958 GCA_001773295.1 candidate division WWE3 bacterium RIFOXYD1_FULL_39_9 | reverse complement strand
TTGATCTTGCAGAAATTACCATGACTAATGAAACAACTCATGGTGCTGGTGGTGGAGATATTCAAAATGACTACACCGAGACTGCTGGCGTTGGGACTTTGACTGGTACTGATGTTACTTTTCTTGCTACCGGCGCTCTTGGCCCATTTAGATATGTAGTACTTTATAACGATACCCCTACCGATCCTGCTGATCCTTTGATTGGCTGGTGGGATTATGGTAGTGAAATCACTCTAAACGCTGGCGAATCTTTTACTGTAAACTTTGGCGCATCTATTCTTACGATAGAGTAATAGGTAAATAATAATGATATCTATCTCTGAAACAGCAAAAGAAAACAGTACTATTATATTTGATGTTTCTTTTACAGATGAAGATGATGCAGATGTAACGCCAGAAAGCATTGCATGGACTCTTGTTGATTCTCAAGACAATGTTATAAATAGTAGAGATGGTGTTTCTGTATCTGTACCAGCGCCGACTGTTTCAATAGTACTTACTGGAGACGATTTACAAATACAGACTTCAGAAAGATATCAGAAGAAGGTTTATAGATATCTTATAGTCGAAGCAATTTATAATAGCGACGCTGGAGATGGTTTATCTATTACAGAATCTATCAGATTTAAAGTTGAGAACTTGATCCATCTTGTTTAGAGGAAAACATATTATGAAGAAAATGTTTTTTCTTATTTTAGCGTGTTTTGCGCTAATGCTGAATACAAGTACCCTTTTTGCTGCCGCGCGTCCTGACGGCAAAAAGACTATGTATTTAGCTACTGCTTTATCAGGCGGTGCTTCTGGCGCATTAGATGCTTTTGATATTACTGGAGCTGGCACTCCAAATACTTATGATTTGGTAGATGGCGACACTTGTATTGTTACTACTTTAAGTAGTACTACTGGTACTTCTTATAGTTATGTTTTTGATGTTGATGGGACAGATGCAGAATCTTCTCCATCTATAATTAGGCCAGACGATTATGATACTGCTGGTGTGTGGCGTCTTGCAGTAGTATCAATGGAGTCTTTAGCTCTCGTTCCTTCTACTTCTCCAGGCTTTGATCTTTATGATTCTGATAATCCGGGTACAGATAAATGGACAGCATCATTTGAAGCAGCCTATGTGGATGGAGCAGACGGAGCAGAAAATAGCGATATTTTGATTTATATCAATCAGGGCGGTACAAAAACGCTTGTTCTCCAGTTTGATGAATCAGATGATCAATGGGAGACTTCTAAAGCGATTAACTCTTCTGGTGGGTTTGTAGGGGCTTTAACTGGGAATGCTTCTACGGCTACGGCAGCAGCTTCTCAAGCAATCACGGATAATGCTATCATCACGGCAGATGCGGCAGATATAGCAGATAATGACTATGCCAAGTTCACAGCAAATGGTGTAGAGGGCCGATCTTATTCCGAAGTACTTTCAGACATCGGAGCGGCGGCAACTGCACACACTACGCAGTACTCGGCAACTCCTGTAGTCGATGACGCCGATAACTTTGATGATAACTTCACCAGTGATAATCTCTACGGCGGGACTTTCATCGCTAACGCTGCCGGAACCATTATACTTCCCGATCCCGCCGTTGGCATGAATTTCACAATAGTACTGGAAACGACCGGCGCAGTAATCGTTGACCCGCTCGACACCGGAACCGCCGACACAATCGTAATGAACGGGCTTGCTGCTGCCGCTGATGAAAACATCACGGCGGGCGCTACGGGTGCATTAGGGGATATGTGTGTCTTCCAATACAGAGCCGCAAATAGTTGGATGGCGACTTGTACCGGATGGGCTGAAGCTACACCTCCGTAATAAGGGGATTATATGAAAAGAATAACATCAGTAGTTTTAATACTTCTGGCTTTCGCGGCTCTGGCTTATGGCGGGTTGCTGCAAGAACGGCAGGCGGCTGTGGTTGCGGCGCGGTCGGTGCCGGTGGCTTCCAGTT
>MEWG01000028.1:2649-10665 GCA_001773295.1 candidate division WWE3 bacterium RIFOXYD1_FULL_39_9 | reverse complement strand
AAATAACAGCCCGGAAACAAGGCCTAAACCAAAACCTACGCTTAGATTTAACCACAGTGATTTGTATTCTTGTTTCACGACCGGTTCGGAGTTAATTTTGGAAATAGAGAGATTAGGATCTCCGTTTGAGTTGATCTCCGAAGTAGTTTGAATAAGAGAGTTAGAAAGCGCCTCCCAGAAATTTCTGGCCTCGTCGTAGGTCTTACCTTTAACACTTAGACTTATTAGTTGCGGACCTACCTTTTTTACAGAAATTAATTTTTGATATTTTCGTAGCGAGAACTCGTCTACCGAAATTCCTAGTTCAGCCATTGATTTACTTCTCAAATCAATACTTTCAAGTAGTGCCGCCACGGTGTTTGCATATGACAACGCAGTTTGTTGCGCATAGTAACCTTCATATGTAAAAAAAGTGCTGTTAGTGTCGGTGCTTCGTTTGATATAAAAAGCGCCTGAGGAAACATATTTTGCCGGTAGCATATAGATAACTGTACCTGCAATTAAACCCATCAATGTAATAAGTAAAATTTCGGCCTTATTTTTTGTTAGTAATTTAATTATTTCTCTTAGTTCCATATAATTCTGGTTCATTATATCAGGTTGTGGAGCATAAACATCTGTAAAATATAATCTATATCCTTGTAAATCTTAAATTAAAAAAATATACTAGATATAACCAAAACTGCCCTTATGCCTAAGAAGAATGTTATTAAAAAATCTGCCCTTGCTCCTACCGCGCTTATCGCCGGTGGCGCCGGTTTCATAGGCTCCCATTTATGCGAAGCTCTGCTCTCCAGAGGTGCTAGAGTTATTGTTTTAGACAACTTTAATACCGGTAAAGACATTCACATCAACCATCTTTTACAGAATCCTAATTTTGCGCTATATAACGTGGATATCAACTCAGGACTACCTCCGGAAATCGAGAGTGTTGACTATATATTTCATATGGCCGGCCTAGAGGAATATCTTTTTAGCAAGGAGCTTGTAAATTTAACTGCTTTACTAACAAATGCAGTCGGAACCAAAAATTTGTTGGATCTAGCACAAAGATCTAACGCTAAATTTTTGTTGGCATCCAGCATAGATGTGTACGAAGGCAGAATGTCTCAGTTAGAGCTAGAAGAATATTTCGGAAGCAACAAAATAGATGAGAATAAGTACATGCTCACCGAGGCTAAGCGATATGCCGAGGCTTTGGTTTGGGAATATTACAAGAAGAACGATACTGATCTAAGAATTGTAAGACTTCCGGAAATATACGGACCTCGCATGGATCTTTCGTCTAGCGGTTCTCTCGGAACTTTCATGAGAGATTTAATCGAGCATAGAAATATTACCGTAACGGGAGAGGGTTCTAATAAGGAATATTATTTATATATCAGCGACGCAGTTTCGGGAATTTTAAAGGCGCTTTTTAACGAAAACTCAAAAGGAACGATTTATTCCTTAGTGTGGCACCAGCCAACATCCGTACTACAGCTTGCTTATTTAGTGAAAAACGTAGCCGACAGGGAGGTGGAGATTATATTTAAGAACGATGAAGGTCAATCCAGCTATAAACCAGCCCCAAAAATTCCGGATTTGTTTAACTTAACTCAACTTGGGTGGGATCCTCGCGTAGAACTAAAAGAAGGTCTTGTAAAATCCCTGGAGTACTTTGGGTACAAGTCTAATGTACATAGTTTTAAACCGGCGGAGTTAATTGAAAATAAAGCAGGAGTGGAAAGCGTTGTTACATCAACTATCGCACCAGCCGAAGAGCTTTTTAGCTTACAGGACGTGAAATCAATGTCACCGATTGTTCAGGCACCGTCCGCGGTTACACAACCGCCTCAACCAGTTACCGCTTCTCCAGCACCAGTCAGTACTGTTCCTACATTTGGGAATAACGCAGAAATCGCAAATTTTAAAACTGCTCAGCCAAAAATAAAGAAAAGCAGACCAAGCGTGTTTGCTGCGTTTCCATTTTTGAACAAATTTAGATCCGTAGCATTTTTAAGTTTTCTGGGTGTGTTTATTTCCGCACTGTTAATATTTTTGGTTTTGCCGATTGCTCAGACATATTTTTATGTGCGAGCAAGTTCCACAGCTCTTAACTCATTAGCAACCTCTGTGGGTCAGCTTGACTCCGAAGGCGTTAGAGTTAACGCTAGAGCATCGTATAAAAACTTAGTCAAAGCAAAAAATTCATTCGAAAACTTAAAATGGGTTTTTGTAGTAACAAACAAAAAAGATCAATTTGAAAGTACGGATAAGTTAATTAGTTCATTAGCCCATTTTTCAAAATCTGGCTACACTCTGGCCGAAGCAATTAAACCATTCGAAAATCTATGGGAAGTGGTGCGTCCCGATACAACAACTGAGCTTGATCCAACTAGTTTTGAAAATGTTAAGACTCAGGTCGAAGTATCCAAAAATAGTTTTCAACTCGCTGTTGCTGACTTTAAAAATGTAAATACCGCTGTACTTCCAGCGATGGTTCAGGAAAAGGCTGTGGAATACAGCAAGACGCTGGAAATTGTTTCTAAAGGGCTTGATATGGCCGTACCCGTACTAAGCTCGTTCCCAAATATTTTGGGCGCGGATCAAAGCAAAAAATACATGATTCTTTTCCAAAATTCTAACGAGATCAGACCGACCGGCGGTTTCATAGGTTCGTATGGTTTATTAACTTTCGAAAAAGGAAAAATTAAGGATTTGGTAATTGACGATATTTATAACCCCGACGGTCAAATAGATTTAAAGGGTATTAGTGTTGCCCCGTCGGAACAGATAAAAACATTCTTAAACGAAGATAAACTTCACATTAGAAATGCCAACTGGGATCCTGATTTTCCAACATCTGCAAACACAATCTCTGACTTGTACTACAGAGTAACAGGGGAAAAACTTGATGGAATAATAGCGGTAGATTTGTATTTTGTTCAAAATATTCTGCGAGCAACCGGACCGATTTTCTTAACAGCGTACAACGAAGAAATAAACGCTGAAAATCTTTACGAAAGAGCCGAATATCACAGCGAGTTTAATTATGTGAACGGTTCGGACAGTAAGAGATCTTTTTTGACAGTTTTAGGCGGAAAGTTAATGGAAAAAATATTTTCATTGTCCAGAGAACAGCTTCCTCAGCTGCTGGCCGAGATGGGGTATGCATTAAACGACAGGCATCTGTTAATCACATTTTCAAACGATCCTATAAATGAACTTCTAAAGGTTAATAACTGGGACGGTGGTTTGGTAAATACAACGAGTGACTATTTGTATGTAGTAAATGCAAACTTGGGCGGAACGAAAGCAAATTATTTTGTGAAAAATAACTTAAATTATCAGGTTGTGTCTGTAACTCGCGACGGGCTTCTTCGTGGAGTTTTAACGTTAAATTACGACCATACCGGAACCGATTCCGCGTGGCCGGGCGGACCTTATAAAGATTATGTGAGAGTTTACACTCAAAATGGTGCAAAACTAACAGGTGCAAAAATCAAAGTAAATGAGGGCGAAGCTAAAGATATTTTTAAAGATATTGTAGTTTCAACAGATGGTAATTATATTACGTTCGGAACATCGTTTACCTTAAATCCGACTGAAAAGTTAGCATTAACATTGGAATTTGATCTTCCGGCAGAATTTACAATCTCTAAAGAAAACAAGGAGTACGCGCTTTATTGGCAAAAACAATCCGGAACTCAAATTGATGAATATAGATTCTCGTTTGACGTACCTTTTGGGCATACGGTAAACAATATTACCGAAGGATTAACGGTTGCGGAAAATGTTATTACCTCTTCCGGTGTCCTAAATACCGACCAGAAGTTTTATGTAAAACTTCAGTGAACAATGTACAATTAATGTATGCCTTTAGCCGATTTACCACAGACAAATAAACAACACGCAGTTCCCCAAAACATCATGGATGTTGAGTTTAAACTTATCGGTGATTTAACCATGCGTCAGTTCGCATATCTAATGATTTGCGGCGGTATATCCTACTTGGCGACCGTAACTGTAGCCGGTATTTTCAAATGGCCGGTAGTTATATTCTTTACATTACTTGGACTGGGTCTGGCTTTTATACCAATTCAGGAGCGCGGCCTCGATGAATGGATTGTAAACTTTTTTAAAGCAATTTATTCTCCAACACAGCGTATTTGGAAAAAAGAGCCTACAGTCCCATCAGCTTTCATGTATGAAAATATTGCGGTTGTGCGTCAGGAAATGATTACTCTGGCACCTACTTCCAGCCGTAGAAAACTTGAAGATTACCTTGAATTTCAACTAAAGGAAGAAAAAGAGGATCCACTGGATATTCCGGAAAAAGAATACATTATGAAGGTCAGGCAAATGGTAGGTATTATTGAGCCTGCTGCTCCGGCAGTTTCCGTAACCTACGAAGAAGAAGCTGTAGAAGAAGTTGCTCCGGTTGAACCACCGTTGCCCGGGGAAGAGCCCGAGACACAGCCAGAAAAAGAAACAGGTGATGAAAAGCCGCAGGAGCAGCCGGCAGAGGTAAGTGCAGAACCGAAACCGGTTATTGAGAAGAAAAGGACACCTGCGGATATCGAAAGAAAATCACATAAGATAAGAGTAGCCAGGGAAAGGGAAGCGCGCCGACAAACAGCCAGAGATACAGTCGCTGTCGCACCTCTTACTCCGGACATGCACGCAGGAAGAAAGTTTGTAAATCTTTTACCGTATGGAGGAGAGCTTGTTTTACCGATTAGAGGTGAGAAGGTTATTCAAACTTCAGAACAATTAGAAATCGAAGATGATATTCAGGAGAAGGCAGATAGACTTCAGAAACTCTTGGAGCAAATAAAAGGCAGTGGTGCTATTACTAAAGCTACACAGGACGAGGTGAAAGTGACTCCGGCACAATTGAATGTTGAGCAAGGTGGAGAAGTAAACGTCGAAGCGGTGGAGGTGATAGAAGAATTGAAACAGGAGAAAGATAGACTATCTCAGGAAATAGAGAGCCTGAAAGTTTCAAAAGAGTCCGCGCCGACACCTGTCGAGGCATCTCAAAAAGAAGAAATGATTACCAAACTGCAAACTGAGAAGGAAAGAACTCAGTCAGATTACGAATCTTTACAAAGGCAGATATTGGATTTACAAAATAAGTTGAAGGAAAAAGAACAATTTAATGTAGATACATCCAGTCCTTCTAAACCTGTTTATGCAAAAATCCAGCCATTAACTAGTAGGCCAAATGTTGTTTCGGGAATTGTAAAAAAACAAGACGGTACCGTGATGGAAGGTGTGCTGCTAATCATTAAGAATCAGAAGGGCGAGGCAGTGCGCGCACTCAAGTCAAACACTCTCGGGCAATTTACACTCATGACACCACTATCAAATGGAATGTATACTATTGAAGTAAGTCCCAGCGCAGACACTCAAACCTTTGATATAATTTCATTGGAAGCGAAGGGAGATATTATTCCACCGATTGAATTTGTGGGTAAATAAAAAAAATGGCAAATAAACCTAATCCAACAACCCAAGATCATCTTGACATTTTAGACATTAAAAACGATCTGGTTATTCTCAAAAATGGTGTAGTTTGCTCTGTGCTACAAACAACGGCTGTTAACTTTGATTTACTTTCCGAAATTGAACAGGACGCAATCATCGCGGCATTCTCAATGCTTTTAAACTCAATTACATTTCCGGTTCAGGTAGTTTTAAGATCCAAAAAGCTTGATATTTCAAAATATATAGAAAAAGTTCAACGTGTTGAAAGCAAAATAACCGATCCACTCATGAAACATCAGGCGGAGGCTTATCGTAAATTTGTCCAAGAAGTTATTAGACAGAATGATGTTTTGGATAAGAAATTTTATGTGGTGGTACCTTCGGGTGGTGGAGTAGAAGGTGAGCCTAACAGCGGGGCATTTGACTGGCTAACAAGACTAGCAGGTACGCACAATAAAAGGATAGACGTAAATGTAGACAAAGCTTTGAAAGAAGCGCAGATTCAATTGATGCCAAAAGTTGATCACGTTATAAAAGAGTTCAATCGTATCGGAGTAAGGTCCAGACAGTTAACCACTCAGGAATTGGTTGAACTATACTTTGATATTTATAACCCGAGTAGTGTGCACGGACAGAGAATTAGAACGAATGTAGATGATTACACTACGGCAATAGTGAACCCTGCGATTATTGAGGAATAAAATATGGCTAAATTAAATATCTTTTCAATGTTCAAGAAAAAAGCTCCACAAGTACCCGGCCAACCCGGTAGCGAAGCTCCTCAGGATGTTTCAGGCAGCACTCCTGCACAGATACTGGCCGAGGGCATGATAAATGTACGAGATATTATTGCCCCTTCTGCCATGGAAATTGATTTTAACGATATAAAGATCGGCAACACTTTTTATAGAACTCTGTTTGTTTCCGGTTACCCAAGATTTGTTGGTGCAAACTGGCTATCTCCGGTAATTAACTTCGATCACTCCCTAGATATTTCTATGTTCTACTATCCTGTGAGATCGAAGATGATCCTTGATGATTTGAGAAGAAAAATAACCGAACTTGAGGCAACCATAATGACCACCAGGGAAAAAGGCAGGTTAATTGATCCGGTTGTAACCGCGGCACTCGAAGACGCAAATGCATTGCAAGAACAGTTGGTAAAAGGCGTAGAAAAATATTTTAAGTTTTCTTTTTACATTAATATTCCGGCTGCCAGTCAAGAAGAGTTGGAAACAGTTACCGCAAGACTTGAGTCTACACTGGGTTCCTTACTTTTAATTTCTAAAACCGCGTCACTTCAAATGGAAGACGCATTCCAGTCAACTATTCCCGCGGGACTAGATAAACTTTTAATCACTAGAAATATGGATACTACAAGTTTGGCTACTACCTTCCCATTCACTTCTTCGGATTTGACCATGGAAGAAGGAATTATGTATGGAATAAACAGACACAACGGATCGTTGGTTATCTTTGAAAGGTTTTCGATGGAAAACGCTAATACTGTTGTTTTTGCTAAATCGGGTTCAGGTAAATCTTACTTTGTTAAATTGGAAGCCCTAAGACTTATGGTTTTTGGCGCTGAAATCATGATCATCGATCCTGAAGAAGAGTACAAACTTCTCTGCGAGGCGGTAGGAGGAAATTACATTGATTTCTCGGCGAATTCCCCGGCAAAAATTAATCCATTCGATCTTTCCGGTGTTGCTGTTGAAGGTGAAAATGAACTTGGCCAAAAGTTAATAGCGCTTATTACATTATTTAAGTTAATTCTCGGAGGTTTAACACCTACGGAAGAGGCAATTTTGGACCGATCACTTATTGAAACTTACAGAATAAAAGGAATTACTACGGATCCGGAAACTCAGTCTACAAAAGAACCTCCGGTTATGGAAGATCTTTACAAAGTGTTATTGGGAAGCGACGAACCTGAAGCCAGAAGTATGGCCGAGCGATTAGAGAAGTTTATTAAAGGTTCAATGACAGGAATTTTTGATGCTCAATCGAATATCGATTTAAATAGCAAGATGACCGTTTTCTCTACCAAGAATTTGGAGGAGGCATTAAGACCAATCGCTTTTTACATGATCCTTGATTTTGTATGGACAAGAATCAGAAAAGATCTTAGAAAGAGAATCCTGATAGTTGAAGAGGCTTGGTATTTAATGCAAAACGAGGATAGCGCCAGATTTATCTACGGAATAGCAAAACGAGCCAGAAAATATTACCTCGGTTTAACTACCATCTCTCAAGATGTCGATGACTTCTTAACCTCAGAATATGGTAAAGCCATTGTTACAAACTCGTCAATTCAAGTGTTGTTAAAACAGCACCCCGCAGCAATAGATAAAGTAGCCGAAACATTTTACTTATCTGAAGGTGAGAAAAGATTACTTTTGTCGGCTGCCGTCGGAGAAGGACTTTTCTTTGCAGGTGCAAATCACGTTGCCATTAAAGTAATGGCTTCGGAGGCTGAAAATAGATTAATAACCACAAATCCTGAAGAGTTACTAAGACTACGTGCAGAAGGCAAGATACAGC
>MEWG01000028.1:0-2636 GCA_001773295.1 candidate division WWE3 bacterium RIFOXYD1_FULL_39_9 | reverse complement strand
CGCCTGCCGATCCAGGTAAATACACTACTTTTGATACTGCGGGAAATGTTAAGCCAGGAATGGGTTCAAGGCCAGGCGATACGATGAATCAATCTAAAGTTGACACAATTTCTGAAGGTTTGAAACAGCAAATGAGCGCCAATTCCGGTACCTTCGGCGGACAGAGCAGCTCGCCGGCAGTTTCCACATCCGCCCCTTCTGCGCCTGCGTTTTCGCCAACACCAAAACCGGTAATTGAATCAACAACAGTGTCTCCAACTACGCCACGACACGAGCAAATGAAAGATGAAAATGAAGATAAAATGCCAACAGCCGATCAAATATTAAGCTCTGTGCAGGAGATGAAGTCAAGCCAGGCCAGTTCCAGTCCGGTTCAAAATTCTCCTGTTGTTCAGGCACCACCACCGGTACCGGCTCAAACAACAACATCATCGCCGACCCCGGTAATTCAACCGGCCACTGACCAGATTGTTAAAAGTGGGTTAAGTTCAAATCAAAACCAACCGTCTAGATCGTGGTTGGGCACTCAGAATAATCAGAACCAGGTCGGACAGAATAATCAACCCAATCAAAATCAGCAAAACAAGCCATCTACAGACCAGTCTAATTCAAATGAAGTAAATTTGGATAAACCGCAGGGTACAATAAGCCTCAACTAAATCTGCATCGGCATTATGATATGAATAAAGTCCACGTGATTGTCTGAAACCAACAGGCACGGGGAGACATTTCCTCTAGTCTTAAAAAAGATTCTTTCTGTTTTAATGTTGTTCAGATAATCAAGTAAGTAACGTGAGCTAAATGCTATTTCCATTAACTCTCCCTCAACTTCGGCTGCCAGTTCACTCTCATGTTCGCCGGATTCTTCAGCTAAAGATGTTATTTTAATAATATTTTCCCCCGGATCAAATCTTACTTTGATGGCATTGTTGCCTTCTTTAGCAAAAACGTTAGTAAGTTTCACAGCTTCTATAAATTCATCAGTTGCAAAGGAAGCACTTAAAATTTGTTCGGTCGGAATAATTTTTTTGTAATCAGGATACTGTCCTTCTAAAATTCTAGTAGCTACAGTTGTATCTTCAGCAGAAAACAAAGCTAGATTCTCGTTACTGTTTATTGTAAATTTAATATTTTCTTCGGATGTAGAAAAAATCTTAGCCACTTCTATAAGGGTTTTGGCCGGTATTACAACAGAAAAGTCACCTACCTCGCTTTCAACTTTCATAACTTTTTCGGATAATCTAAAACCATCCGTCGATGCTATTGTTAAAATTCCTGACTGGTAATTTAAAAATACTCCGGTAAATATCGGCCTGCTTTCATCGCTTCCGGAGGCAAATGCGACATTTGAAACAGTATCGTTAAAATCGCTTGGATTAAATTCGATTGTTTTTGCGTCTTCCGGAAATGAGGGAAGCTCAGGATATTCGTCGGCACTAATTCCGTTAAATTTAGTTTTTGTTTTATTTGAAGTTAAATGAAAGACATCATTTGTTAAACTTGCTTTTATTGTTCCGGGCGGCAGCGTGGCTACAAAATCTTTTATAAGTTTTGCCGGGATAGTAGTGCTACCATCTTCTTCAATTGAACAAGGTACGTAAGTTGTTATTGCGGTTTCGAGATTTGTTGCGGCTAATTTAAGTCTGCCGTCTTGTGCGGAAAAAAGGATATTAGATAAGATCGGAAGCGATCCTTTTGTAGGTATTGCGCGCGAAACGATTTGTAATCCTTTCGCCAAATTTTCCTGTAGGCATGTAAATTTCATTAGTATGGTTTACTACTATTTTTTGGGTTTCAAATAGATTCTTCTATTTTTACCTTCACCTTTGCTCTCTGATTCTACATCATCGTACTCGGAAACAAGAGTGTGAACTTGTCGTCTTTCCCATGGGTTCATAAATGGTAATGCGACTTCGTTCTGAAAGAATCTTACCCTATCAATAGATTTTTTAGCAATACTGTGTAATCTTTCGATCCTTTGTGCGTTGTAATCATTGATATCCACAAGTACTACCGGCCATTCGTTTGTTCTTTTATAGAAAATATGGGTTATCAAGCTTTGCAAGGCATCTAAAGATTGTCCTCTATAGCCTATTAAGTAGTTCAAGTTATCTCCCTGAATATTTACCTGAACGATTCCTTCTGAATCCTCAGTTATCTCAATTTGAGGTTGTATATCAAAATGTTTAAGCATTTCAGTTATTATTGTATTTATAGTTTCTTTTTTGTTCATTTCTTCAAGCCTTTGACCTTAATTTTATTAATCCAAGGTTGTAAACCACCCCATCCGGTACTTAGATAGTTTTGTACTATTGTAAATATTGTTGTTACTACAATGTACAGCACCACGCCTGCGGGCAAGGTTACACCGATTACTACATTCATAATGGGCATCATGTAGAGAGATTGCTGCTGCATTTGAAAGGCTATATCGTCCGATTTTGGTTCGGTTGCCTTTGCTGCTTTCTCCGCTTTTTCGACATAGGGCAGCGTCATCTTAGAAGCTATGAACTGCAGTATACCCGATAATAATGCCAAAATAAAGTAGGGATCCGGCTTAGCCAGATAGTCTAAATAGAGAAAACCGGTGTCTATTGTTTCCTCGGATGCAAGTTTGTGCTGTTCGAAATAGAGCT
>MEWG01000027.1:74002-77030 GCA_001773295.1 candidate division WWE3 bacterium RIFOXYD1_FULL_39_9 | reverse complement strand
ATCCCTACTAGGCGGAATTACGACAAACAATGCAGCCGCTAACTTTGGGACAGGTGCAGTAACCGCAGGCGAAGTAAATTTCTTGGGTACAGCAATAATCAATAACCTCGGAGCTATTGATGAAGTTACTGAAACCACACTAGAAGAAGCTTTGGATCTTAGCGGCGACATTGAGAGTGAAGGTCTAAGCGATGTCACAATTGTCAGCCTTAACGGAGCGGCGCTAGGTGACCTGACAACCGATGACGATAACATCATGATGGTAGTTAGTGGCGAGTGGACTAGCGTACTTCAGACTGAAATAACACAACTTGGCACAATAACAACAGGTACGTGGCAAGGAACAGCGGTTGGACCTACATTCGGTGGTACAGGACTAACTTCATACACAACCGGCGATCTTCTATATGCTTCCGCCGCTAACACATTGTCTACAATTGCTATCACCGGCACGAATGGGTATGTACTTACATCAAACGGCACAACACCCAGCTGGCAAACAGTCAGCGCAGTAATTGGTGATGCGTGGCTTACAACAGGTAATGCAGGCACAGACGCAGATGTAGACTTTATCGGAACTACTGACAACGTAGGACTTTCATTCCGAACAAATGACATTGAATACATAAGACTCACTCCTACCGGAAGGGTTGGTCTAGGAAATAACTCCCCACAAACTACACTGCATATCGGAAATGGGTCTACAGCCCCAGCTTATGTCGGCGGGATGGCGGAAAGCCAATTTATTGAAGGAAGTTTAGAAGTTGGGGGTACAATTTACGGCTCTGTTATAGGTCCAATAACTACAACGGGATTTGATGCTTACGGAATTTTCTTTGCAGATGCCGCAGGAACTCTTACAAACGACAACGCACAGATAACCTGGAATCCTACAACAACCGTTTTGACAGTAAATGGCACATCTCAATTTAACGGACTAGTAAACATAGGCGTAGGGGTGACTATTTCTTCCGGCGCACTTGTCGCAAACGGTCCGGTAATTTTGGGCGATTCCGGAGATTCAATAACTTTTGGCAGCACAACTATGTCATTTGATGACAGTAATTTATCTTCACCAATTACATTAACAAGCAGCGATAGTTCATTTGATAGCGGAGATACAGCAATAGTAGATGCAATTAATGCTGCATACAATGCAGCTACCGGCGGCGGAGATGGACTTTGGCGAGTAACTTCCGGTACATTACACCCCACTTCTACAACACAGAATCTTTCAGTTGGTGGCAGCGAACCGGGAGCTCCGTTCTTTTTTGATACAACTAACCAACTTTTAACTTTAACAAATACAACTTCCGGTAACTCGTTTGTAATAAACGACGTGGCCGGCGACACAACCCCGTTTGCCATAGACGCAAGCGGTAACGTTGGCATAGGTACTGCGCCAAGTTCAACTTATGCTTTAAATATAAATGGGCTGACAAATGCTGCAGGCGGTATAAGTGTGTTCACTCCAAACGGGGCCTCGTCAACTTCGATGATCTCCGGTGCACGAACTTTTACCGGCTCGGGTGACTTTTTAGGTACAAATCTTGATGCATATTACACAGGCAGCAGTAATGCCAATGTATATGGAGGTGCTTTCTTCGGCTACGCACAAGGCTCCGGTAGCGGAAATGCTTATGGAGTTGGAGCATTTTCATACCTGCAGTCAACAAGTGGATCCGGTAATGCAATAGCTTTAAACGCCTCGGCAACAGGATTGGCAAACTCCGGTGGAAAAGTACAAGGTGTTTACGGACGAGGTAGGATTGTTAATCCATACACGATCTACGAGGTTATTGGTACAGAAGGTAGAACTGAGATCATGCATGCTTCTGCCAGTACAACCAACGCAACGAACTTGCTTTCTAATCCACTCATCACGACCGGCACTATTACCAACCTATTCGGCCTGAAGGCGCAAACTGACCTATTTACAGGCGGAACAGTCACCAATTACTACGGTGGTTACTTTGCGACCCCAACCGCCGGAACTGTTACTAACGACTATGGCGTAGTTATTGCTGAACAAGCAAGAGGCACCAACAACACAAATCTACTCGTCGGCAGCACAAATCCGGTAACAGGTAATTTTGCTATTTATTCAGCAAGTGCGTATAACAGCTACTTTGCCAGTAATGTTGGAATTGGAACCACAAATCCTGCATATGACTTGGATGTTAACGGGGACATTAGAGTTGCCTCAGGATCTGATTATTATGTAGGTAGCATCGGATTAAATGATACCGACTCCCCCACTACATCCGGTGCATATTTGATTGGTACAAACGATGAATTCACAAACAGCGACTCTACAAATGTCCAAGATGTACTTGATGATCTAGACGCTTATATCGGTACAGCCGTTGGAAACACTCACCCGGCATTACAACTTGTAGGAACACCAAATTATCTTTCGTTAAACTCCGCCTCTCAAATACTTACTCAGTCGGCAATCGATATAGCTAGTACCTCTAATGTAACCGGATTGTTAGGTACTGCTAACGGAGGTACAGGACTTGATGCCTCTACTGCCCCATCAGGATCATTAGTTCTAGGTACAGGTTCAGGATTTAACATCAAAAGTATGGGCGGCGATGCGACAATAGACGTCACTGGTTCATTAACACTGGCAAATACCGGCGTCTCTTCAGGCACTTACGGATCCGCAACCGGAATCCCAATACTGACAGTAGATGCCAAAGGAAGAATAATCTCCGCATCAACTACTCCAGTCGCGGCTTCTATTGGCGGAACCGGATTATCAAACTATGTTGCGCGATGGACCGATCCTTCGACTCTTGGAACAGGAATACTTTACGACAACGGCACTTACGTTGGTGTTGGCACAACCAACCCACTTTACAAACTCGATATAGCCGGAACAACTAGATTCCAAAATAAAATCACAATTGGAACAGCAAACGGACAAGCTAATTCTTCGTTTATAAACGGCTCAGTTACGTATCCAGGGGTCAATGTAGGAACACAACATGGAATTAATTTAGACTTTATACTTGAAGGGTCG
>MEWG01000027.1:67558-73987 GCA_001773295.1 candidate division WWE3 bacterium RIFOXYD1_FULL_39_9 | reverse complement strand
TTTGCCCAGTCAATATTTGCGTACGCCCGACAGAGCACAACGGGAGATGTTGTCAGCACTAGCGGTTACGCCTATCTTGACCGAGCTGTAACAATAGACGATTTGGTCAGCCTATACGGCGTAGCAAATGTAAGTAATGCAGGCGCAGTAGTAGATGACGTAGTAGGTACTCTGGCATACGATATTATTTCCGGTGGAACAGCCGCTGACGTGATGGGATTCTGGAATTACTCAGCAATTTCTGGAGGAGTAATTGGCGATTTAACAGGGTTAAAGGTTCAACCTTCACTTACAGGCGGAACAATTACTAACAAATACGGCGTAAGAATTTTTGACAACATAAGCAGCGGTGCCACGATTACAAACAACTACGGTGTCTACATTGAAGACATGGCCGTAGGCTCAAACAACAATTTCTCAATCTACTCAAACGGCGGTACATCATATTTTGCTGATAACGTAGGAATTGGAACTTCAGCTCCTGCTTACAAACTTGATGTAAACGGTGACATAAGAGCGGCATCCGGTTCAGATTTCTACGTAGGAACTATTGGGCTTAATGATACAGATTCTCCTACTACATCCGGTGCATATTTGATTGGCACAAACGATGAATTTGCAAACAGTGATTCAACAAATGTTCAAGACGTGCTTGATGATTTAGATGCATATGTAAGCAGCGCGGTTGGAAACACTCACCCTGCATTACAACTTGTAGGTACACCAAACTATCTTTCGTTAAATGCTGCTTCTCAAATACTTACACAAAGTGCAATTGATATAGCTAGTACTTCTAATGTAACCGGATTGTTAGGCACAGCCAACGGAGGTACAGGACTTGATGCCTCTACTGCCCCATCAGGTGCATTAGTTTTGGGGACAGGTTCAGGATTTAATATTAAAAATATGGGAGGCGACGCTGCCATAGATCAGACAGGAACACTAACATTAGCAAACACCGGAGTTGTTGCAGGCTCATATGGTACACCAACCGCCATTCCAGTTTTGACCATAGATTCAAAAGGCAGGATTCTTTCTGCTTCAACAGTACCAAATGGCCTTGAAAACGTACTAACATTTTCAAACGGTATAACTAGAAACGTAAATGACGTTCAATGGGGCGGTGAAATAACACAAAATACCCGACTCTATGATGCAACTCATGAGTTTATGTATCTGCAAAGTGCCACAGGATATATCGGCATAGGAACTACAGCACCAACAAATCTTTTACAAATTGCAGGATTACTGAATTTAGATGGCACAGATCTAAGTACATTTTTAGGTCAGTCTGCCGGCGAAGCAAACACAACGGGATTCGAAAATGTAGCCATTGGGTACAGGGCTTTTTACAATAACACAACGGGCAGCTGGAACACTGCAGTTGGTACCGGAGCAATGGAAAACATGCAAAGTGGTCAAAATAATACCGCATTAGGTATAACGGCACTCTATAAAAATACAGGTGGTGATAACAATACCGCTATAGGAGGATATGCCGGATATAATAACGTTTCAGGATCAGATAATATATTTATTGGATCAAACGCCGGTGCTGATGAATTGGGATCAAACAAACTCTACATTGAAAACACCTCTTGGGGGCCAAATGGCGCACTTATCTACGGTGATTTTACTTTAAACACGCTGACATTTAATGGCAATGTAGGAATAGGGATTACAAACCCAGCTTACGATTTGGATGTCAACGGTGACATAAGAATTGCATCAGGCTCTGATTTATACATCGGAACAACAGGTCTCAACGACACTGCATCTCCCACCACCTCAGGTGGATATTTGGTTGGAGTAAATGATGAGTTTACGAACAGCAGCTCCACAAATGTACAGGACGTTTTAGATGACCTTGATGCATATATGACAAGTGCAGTTGGAAATACTCATCCTGCACTGCAACTAACAGGTACCGCAAATTACCTGAGTCTAAATGCTGCATCTCAGATATTGACTCAATCTGCAATTGATATTGCCAGTACTTCTAACGTTACCGGTTTGTTGGGAGTTGCTAATGGTGGTCTTGGAATTTCAGGAGCCACTGCCCCATCAGGCTCATTAGTTCTTGGTACTGGCTCCGGATTTAATATAAAAGCTATGGGCGGCGATGCAACAATTGATGTTACCGGATCTCTTACCCTTGCAAACTCAGGTGTAACTGCAGCCACATATGGTTCTGCAACAGGAATCCCAATACTGACGGTGGACGCCAAAGGAAGAATAATCTCCGCATCAACAACCCCAGTTGCAGCTTCTATTGGCGGAACCGGACTTTCAAATTACGTTGCAAGATGGACAGATAACAGCACACTTTCTACAGGAAGAATAGTTGATAACGGAACATATGTCGGCATAGGTGTAACTAATCCACTCAACACACTCGAAGTTGCTGGTACCGGATATTTTACGTCTAACCTTACAACCGGCGGCGATTACCTGGGGGTACAAGGTAGTGGGGCTATATCATTTGGAAGCAGACTTTTAACTCAATCGATCTTTAACAATTCTGAAAGCTCGATAGGGACTAACTGGACTGCAACAAGTGCTGCCACACAAAACTACGCCAATGTTGCAATTTCGGCTGACGGAAGATACCAAACCGCTGTATCTGTAGACACAGGAATTCACGTATCAACCAACTATGGAGTAACTTGGGCTGTTGAAGATAGTACTGACAGAGATTATGTTGCTGTGGCAATGTCATCTGATGGAAAGTACCAAACTGCAGTAGTTCAACTCGGCGGCATTTATGTTTCCACTGATCACGGTGTAACTTGGAATGTGGAGGACAGTACATCTAGAATGTACAATTCTGTGGCAATGTCATCTGATGGTAAGTACCAAACCGCAGTTGTCTTCAATGGCGGTATTTATGTTTCCACTGACTACGGTGTAACTTGGGGTCTTGAAGATAGCACTAACAGAAATTATTATTCAGTTGCTATATCTTCAGATGGTAGGTATCAAACTGCCGTCGTAGCTACTGGAAGGATATATGTTTCCACTGACTACGGAGTAACTTGGGCAGAGGAGGACAGTAACAATAGAGACTACTACTCAGTTGCTATGTCGGCCAACGGAAAGTACCAAACCGCAGTTGTCTTTGGTGGCGGCATTTATGTTTCCACTGACTACGGTGTAACTTGGGCGGTGGAAGATAGTACTAACAGAAATTACTTCTCAGTTGACATGTCTGCTGACGGTAAATTCCAAACCGCAGTAGTCTACGGTGGCGGTATTTATGTTTCAACTGACTACGGAGTAACTTGGACAATCGCGGACAGCAATTCCAGAAATTATCGTTCAATTTCCATGTCAGCGGATGGAAAATATCAAACCGCGGCACTTTTTACCGCCATTTATAGCTCTGCAGCCTCTTCTTTCGTGTCAGGTGGAAATATTGGGATAGGCACAACAAATCCTGATTCAAGACTTCACATTGTTGGCGGAGACTTTTTTGCAGCTGCTGACAGCGGGTATTCGTTTGGCAATGCTTCGTCACTTTCCGATATATATGTACAAGGCAATCTAGAAGTAGACGGAACAATATATGGTTCAACCGCATCACTTGGTCAAATAAACTTGGCTGGAGACATCATTACCGATTTCACAGGCGACGGCTTAACACTCTCCTCTGGTGCACTAACAATTGACGCCACTACAACTTCAACAACATCAACAACCGCATCAAACAGCGGACTTGAAGTAACTGCTGATGGTTTAAGAATGCTTGGCGGATGTTCAAGCGGAGAACTCTTAACCTGGGATTCAGGTGCCGAAAGGTGGAGATGTAATTCTGTATCTGGCATAGGTGCGGTAAACGGATCGGGCGCTGTCGGTCAAGTTACATTCTGGGACGGTGCATCCTCACTTACAGGCTCTGATGATTTCTTCTGGAATAGCGCCACTTCAAAACTCGGTTTGGGTACAACAAACCCCTCTGCCCTATTAACATTAGAGCCGACCGATGCAAATGCATTACTGCTAAACCCATTTGGTGGCGGTGCAGGAAACACAAGTGAATTAAGATTTGCAGAACTTACAGGAAATGGCACTAACTACACAGGCTTCAAAGCTCCTGATTCATTGGCATATGACATTACTTACACATTGCCGTCATCAACTGCACCAGCTGATTACGTTTTAACATATCAAAATAACGGAACGCTCGAATGGAAAGATATAACCGGAGTGGGCGCTGCCGGCGACATAACTGCAGTCGGCTCAATGACCAGTGGCGCAGTTTTTGCAGATAGTACAGCGGATGAGGATTGGCTTGGACTCGGTGCTGCCGCCGGTAGGATTTTGTTTAGGAATCAAACGACAGATGTGATTGCACTGCTAAATGCTAACGTTGGAATTGGGACGACAGCCCCGGCGGAATCTTTACAAGTAGTAGGAAACGCCCAGATTGGAGGATCGTCAGTAACGGGATACATTAGCTTTACGAGCACACCTGCGAGCAAGTGGAAGTTCGGCGCAAATCCTTTTGCAGATACCGGAGGTATGTTAACTAGTCACGCTGTACAGTTAGGGGTATTTGGTGGAAGCACACAGGGTTTTCAAATTGTAGATTATGACTCCAGCATACCTGTGTTTGAAGTTTCCGGAACAGGTAATGTACATGTTGCTGGAAATGTCGGCATTGGTACAACAAACCCAGCATATACCTTAGATGTTAACGGTGACATCCGAATCGTTTCAGGCAGTGATTTATACATCGGTACAATCGGACTTAACGATACTGCTTCCCCCACTGCTTCCGGAGCATATTTAGTTGGAGTTAATGATGAGTTCGCATATTCAGCAGGTACTAACGTACAGGATGTACTTGATGATCTTGATGCTGCGATTGGCACTGCAGTTGGTGATACTCATCCAGCTCTACAATTATCTGGTACTGCTAACTACCTATCTCTAGACGGTACTAATCAAATATTAACTCAATCAGCAATTGATATTGCCAGTTCTTCTAATGTAACTGGACTTCTTGGAGTTGCTAACGGTGGTCTTGGAATTTCAGGCGCTACTGCCCCATCCGGCTCATTAGTTTTAGGTACTGGCAACGGATTTAATATCAAGAGCATGGGTGGAGATGCGACAATTGATGTCACAGGTTCGCTAACACTTGCAAACTCAGGAGTAACCGCTGCAACATACGGCTCATCTCTCGGCATACCAGTTCTAACCATAGACGCAAAGGGTCGAATCACTTCGGCCTCAACTGCCGCATTATCCAACATCACAGACGGTACCGGAGTTGCGAACTATGTTGCCAGATGGACAGATAACAACACACTATCTACCGGAGTCTTATCAGACACCGGAACCAATGTGGGTATCGGAATAACTAACCCTACTAAACTACTTATCGTTAGAGCGCCTTCTGGGTTTAATGACTATATCCAGCAATGGGAAAAAAACGACGGAACTGTAAAAGCGAAGTTGTATATGACAGATTCCGATAACACTTCTTTAACGTTAGGTGCGGTCAGCGCTGTTACCATCAGCGGTGACTCCTCGGGCGGGTCGCAGTCAACCATTAAGATGTTCAGCAATGCAAATGACTGGCAGTTTAGTTCCACGGTCTATGGATACTTCTCTCTGTCTGATATTACAAACTCACGCACTCTTTTTATGGCAACGTCCGGTAGTGATATTGGCCTGGGCGGAAACATTACGGATTATACGACATTAAGTGGGGCACACATGGTAATAGACTACTCATCCGGAAACGTAGGCATTGGTAACTCAAGTCCAACGTACAAACTAGATGTAAATGGCGATATTAGAATTGCTTCGGGATCTGATTTATACATTGGAACAATCGGATTAAACGACACAGATTCCCCCACTACTTCCGGTGCTTACCTTATCGGAACTAACGATGAATTTACAAATAGTGATTCTGCAAATGTCCAAGACGTACTTGATGATTTAGACGCATACATGACAAGTGCCGTAGGAAATACACATCCAGCACTTCAACTTGCCGGCACTGCCAACTACTTAAGCCTTGATGCCGCCTCTCAAATATTAACTCAAAGTGCAATTGATATAGCTAGTACTTCTAATGTAACTGGGTTGTTGGGAGTTGCTAATGGTGGTCTTGGAATTTCAGGAGCTACTGCCCCATCAGGCTCGTTAGTTTTAGGTACTGACAACGGATTTAATATCAAGAGCATGGGCGGTGACGCAACAATCGATGTCACTGGTTCATTAACACTTGCTAATACCGGAGTCTCAGCCGCAACATACGGCTCGTCACTCGGAATCCCAGTTCTAACAATTGATGCTAAAGGAAGAATCACATCTGCTTCAACTGCAGCATTATCCAACATCACAGATGGAACAGGAATAGCAAACTATGTTGCCAGATGGACTGATAACAACACGCTATCTACCGGTGTTCTA
>MEWG01000027.1:60706-67502 GCA_001773295.1 candidate division WWE3 bacterium RIFOXYD1_FULL_39_9 | reverse complement strand
TGATAACACCGGCTCCTCAGATTACCAGTTACTTTTGACGAAACAGGATAATCAAAACAACCTTTATTTTGAAACCTCAAGTAATACCGATTGGCATACAAACACATTTACTGCGAAACGCTCTAGAGGTACATTAACTACCAAAACTGCAGTTCAGCCTGACGACTACCTTTTCAACATTGCGGCTCAAGGTTACGGCACAACTGCTTACTATACCGGTGTTTCGGCAGCAATCTACATGAGAGCAGAACAAGCATTTACCGACTCAAACGGTCCTGCATATATTCAATTCCTAACACGTGCGCCGGATACTGCCGGTACCCCTGAAGAGAGATTGAGAATCGAAGCCGGCGGAAATATTGGTGTCAATAACACAAATCCAGCGTACAGATTGGATGTTAACGGGGACATTAGAGTAGCTTCAGGCTCAGATTATTATGTAGGAACTATTGGACTTAACGATACTGCTACCCCCACTACCTCCGGTGCTTACCTTATCGGAACCAACGATGAATTTACAAATAGTGATTCTGCAAATGTCCAGGACGTTTTAGATGATTTAGACGCATATATGACAAGTGCAGTTGGAAATACTCACCCGGCACTTCAACTTACCGGTGCGGCCAACTATCTCTCACTTGACGGGACTAATCAAATACTTACTCAAAGTGCAATAGATATTGCCAGTTCTTCTAATGTTACTGGGTTGCTAGGAGTTGCTAACGGCGGTCTTGGAATCTCAGGTGCTACTGCCCCGTCCGGAGCATTAGTACTCGGAACAGGCTCAGGATTTAATATCAAGAGCATGGGTGGAGATGCGACAATTGATGTCACCGGTTCATTAACGTTAGCGGATACCGGAGTTTCAGCTGCTACATACGGCTCTACTACAGGTATACCAATACTGACAATCGATGCCAAAGGAAGAATAACATCCGCCTCGACAGCACCACTTGCAAACATGGCTGATGGCACTGGAATTGCAAATTATGTTGCTAGATGGACTGATAACAACACACTTTCTACAGGTTTACTTTATGACACTGGCACATATGTTGGAATTGGGAACACAGTCCCCGCAGCCAACCTAGATATAAAATCAGCAAACCTTGGAGATGCGACTCTCAGAGTTACAGATGGAGCTGGATATGTATTTAATTTTGGTTACGGGGCCAGTCAAACCAGCGGATTATATTTCAATATGTACCGCAATGTCAGTAATATGTACTTTGAACAAAACACCGGTGGATATTACTTTAAATCTGGAGGAAACACACTTATGTCAATAACAACTGGCGGTAATGTTGGAATTGGAACAACTAATCCGGACAGCAAACTTCATCTGGTTGCAGGAGACATACATGCAGCACCAAACAGTGGGTACACGTTCGATAACGCCTCGGCAAACGAAGACCTCTACATCTTTGGCAACCTTGAAGTTGACTCAACATCGTACCTGTCATCAACAACAATTGGCGGGACATTCACAATAAATAGTGAGAATTTCACAGATCTATCCGGAGATGGTCTAACTGTATCAAGCAATGCGTTAACCATAGACGCAACCACAACATCCACTACATCTGTAACTGCGTCAAATAGCGGACTAGAAGTAACCGCAGGTGGACTAAGAATGCTTGGCGGATGTTCAGATAATCAAACACTTTCTTGGGATTCCAGCAGACAGGTTTGGGAATGTACGACAGGCGGTGGCGGAAGCCTTTCAGGTACAGGATCAGCCGGCCAAGTAACTTTCTGGGATGGCGCGGAATCAGTAACAGGTTCAGACGAATTCTTCTGGGATACCGGCGATTCACAACTTGGAATTGGTACAACAAACCCATCATACAAACTTGACGTTGTGAGCACTACAACAACTGGCGCATTAAATGTAACAGCTGACTCCGTAACAACCGGAACAGGTTCATTATTCTCATTTGATGGTTTAACCTCAGGAACCGGCCTTTCAATAACATCAACTGCTACAGCCTTAACCGGTGCTTTGACAAGTATCGATTGGTCTCCGGTGTCTTCATCTACCGCAACCGGTGACTTATTTAAGATTAATGTAGGTGCAAACGGAGTTCTTGATGGTGGAAATATTTTGGCAATTTATGACGACAGCTCTGCACTCTTTACCATAGATCAATCGTTGATCACTTCTTATCTGCCTCATACATTTGCTGCATCAGGAGATGTTTCTGTAGCTCACGACATACAATTTACAAATCAGACATCTAGCTACATCGAATCGTATGCTTCGCTTTATCTTGTTGCCGGCGAAAGCTTTGAAAGCAACAACTTAACATTGAGAACCTACAACAACGGCGATGTGGTGCTGGATGCCGCCGGAGGAGTAACCCTAAGCCAAGCTCAAACTTGGGACTTAGCAACATCTACTTCAGCGCTCAACTTTAGTTCTTACTTGCTAAATCTTGACACAACAAATAGCAGAATCGGTATCGGGGTGTCTAACCCACAAAACAAACTTGATGTGTCTGGAAATATGGTGATCGGTTCATACGCAGGCGCGAGCACAGCCCCAACCAACGGTCTATTAGTAAGTGGTTCAGTAGGAATCGGAACAACCGCCCCTGGTGACTATTCATTAAACGTAAACGGCAACGCAAGAGTAGCGACAATTCCGGTTGGAACTGGAACAGCTATGTACTTTGACTCAAACAACCAACTAATTCAAATAGCGTCCAGCGAGATATTTAAGGACGACATTCAGGATCTTAATGTAAGTCTTGCGGATGTAATGAAACTAAATCCTGTTACCTTCGAATGGAACGAGAAGACTGTAACCCCAGGTGTCGATGACTTTGGTTTGATTGCTGAAGAAGTTAATGAAGTACTGCCCTACTTAGTACACTATGCCGCAGACGGTGTAACTCCAAGAGGGATTAAATACGACAGATTAGGTGTGGTACTTTTGGGTGCTTTACAGGAACAACAATTAGAACTTGATAGTTTTGGACAGGTTGCGGTTCAAACAGCACAACTACAAACCGATGTTCAAACAACCGCGGATCAACTTACCAACACATCTACCGGATTTGATGCAAGAATAACCAATCTGGAAACAGATCTTGCTCAATTATCACAAAACTATGACAATCTAGGAATCACACTTGGCACTCTCGATACTGAGGTTGATACAGTAACCACTGACGTAGCATTAATCAAGGAGCTACTGGGACTTTCATCTGGCACTCAGTCAACCGAATCGACAGAATCATCCCAGTCGACATCTTCGTTCAATCTAATTAGTCTACTTACAGATCCAACCGGAGTACTAAATCAAATCGAAGCTTTATACACTGAATTTAAGGATATGGTAGCTGCACTTGGACTACAAAATAACAATGGTGAGCTGGCAGTAACTACGGATCTTAACGTAACCGGAAGCACTACCCTATCCGACTTAGTTGTAACAGGAGATTTAATGGCGGGTTTGATCGAAATAGATTCACTAAATAATTCTATAGGGATAGTGGGGCCGACTTGCTACAACGAAACACTTGGAACTACCAACACAGCCTTATGCGACGCTCAATCACTATACTTGCAAAAAGAATTAGCCGGAAATGTAAATCTGTTTAACGGAAAAGTTGTAATTGAACCTAACGGAAATATGACCGTAAACGGAACTATAAGTGCCGAAAAAGTTGTTGCCGACGAATTCTCAGTCAAGGGCAGTTCAACCTTAGTTGGAAGTGCCGTAATAACTGCAGGTCAAACCGAAATAATAATTAACAACACCGACGTCAAAGCAAACTCCAAGATATTTGTAACTGCCACTTCCAGCACAAATGGCCAGTCATTAATCGTGTTAGAAAAAACTGCCGGAACCTCATTTAAAGTGGGAATTGATCTGCCCTACTACACAGATATAAGTTTTGATTGGTGGATACTAAATGTTGAATAAATTACTAAAAAGTCAAGAATTGAAATTGAATTTTTTGGTTGTTAGGATTAAGAATATGGCAAGGAGACTGAGGGTAGATGTACTCGTGAAATTTGTAAATAAAATTGTAAAACGAGTAGAACCAAACATTAAAAGAACATTAAATGGAAAATATGGCAAGCCGATTATTCTTATTACCACAACCTTATTATTTGTCTCTATCACTTTTGGTATTGTTTCGCTAATCAATAACGACAAAGCTCGAGTACGACCTGATTGGTGGGATGAGACATATGTATACAGAACTCCTATAACTTTTGGCAATACAGGCTCTGCAGAAACATATCAAAAAATAAAAGTGGACATTGATACTGCTACATTGATTGCCGCAGGTCAGATGCAAGATGATTGTGGAAACTCAAGATTTACAGACGCAAACGGCATCGAACTTAAATACTATATAGATACAGCAACTGAGGGCTGCAACGGCTCGTCAACTGACTATTACATCCTGGTTCCATCAATTGTTTCCGGAGAAAATTTAATTTATCACTATTATGGAAACATCTCCGCTACTAACGGAACAACAAATTCAAACTTTTCTGAAACAACATTTACTCCAACATCCGGACCGACTCAGGGCACAGAAGCCGTTGGACCCGGACCTGTAGCGCTACTTCTGTTTGATGAAGCGTCTGGCACGACTGTATTTGATACTACTCCTCAAAATAATGACGGTGTACTCAGCCCAACTGCCGATTTACAAGAACAAATAAACATTATTGATCAAACTTACACTACCACCACAACATCTTCCACTGCCCCATCAGACAATTCCCTCGGGATTGTCAACTTCGACGGTACAAAATATACCGGCGATACCGCCTACTTTGAAGCGGTTATCGCCAATCTGGATGCCGATAAACAAGCCGGAAGAGTGGGTATTCAAGCTGAAGTTGACTGTCCTACAGCCGACAATTGCAAGATTGCTTATTACGACTACGGCAATTCCGCCATCATGTTTATGGACTGTGACAATGCGGCGTGCGATGTGGGCACAATTACGATCTTAGATGGTCATACGGGTTGCGAAATTACCGGGTGCGAGACAGACAGCAGCCCTGTCGATAGCGCCATCGGCTTTGACTGTGTGGGCGGCAGTGATAATTGCAAAATTTCCTATGCGGGCGGTGATGATCTGTATTTTATCGATTGTGATAACGAAACCTGCTCTGAAGGTACGCGTAACCTAGTAGACGGCGCCGTGGGCTGTCCATTAACCGGCTGTTTAACAACCACAGGTCACAGCTCGGATGTGTCCATGGATTGCCATACAGACGCCACAGATTGCAAAATAAGTTATTACAACGGTTTGGATCTTAGATTTGCAGATTGTGATAACGGAACTTGCACAGCAGGAACAGCAAGGACTTTAGATGGGGCGGCATCCGGCAATACTCTTACGGGTGCGGCCAATAAAGTCACGGGATTGTATTCGTCCATCGACTGCTCGGCAGGTGCTGACGACTGTAAAATCACTTATTTTGACGATACCAATAACGATATTAGTTTTGCCGATTGCGGGGATGAAACCTGCAGTACCGGTATCACCCGAATTCTAGATGGAACTGCCGGTTGTGTTCTGACTGGCTGTGATACCGGGGTTTATATGCGAAGCAGTCTGGACTGTAAATCGGACACAGTAAACGGAGCCGATTGTAAAGTTATCTATCAGGGCTTTGATAATAATGATTTATTCCTAGGGGATTGTGGAGATGAAACTTGCAGTATCGGCACCAGAACACTCTTAGATGGTAATACCGGCTGTGCGTTATCAAATTGCGATGCAACCGGTAACGTTGGTTACAGACCTGACATTGATTGCACAGGCGGAGGTTCGGACTGCAAAATTAGCTATGCTGCCTTCACTAATTCAGTTGCCTATATGGTGGATTGTGATGCTGCTAACTGTGATGGTGAAGCCAGCACACGCTATGAAGTAGACGGGTACACCAGTTGTGGATTAACAGGATGTATTACCGGCTCGGCCGTAAACACTTCTGATACCTCGATAAATTGCTCCTTGGGTGCTACCGACTGTAAAGTGCTTTACAACATTACGGCAATAAACGAAGACCTCAGGTTTGCAGACTGCGGCGACGCCACCTGCAGTACCGGTACGGCAAGTTACATTGATGGCGAACTTACGGATAAAGATCTCGGCGATTACCTAGATATTTACTGCGATAACGCCGGAACAAATTGCAAAATGGTCTATTACGACACCACTTCATCAGCTCTTAGGTTTAGAGATTGCGACGACGCCGACTGTACAACCGGCCGGACTGTCGTTCTGGACGGCGATACCGGTTGTACAGCCACCGGATGTGAAGAAGCTGCAACCACAGGGGTAATGCCTGTTATCGACTGCTCCCAAGGCTCAGACAACTGTAAGGTTCTATATTACGAGAACTCCGGTAGTGGTTACGACCTTATGTTTATCGATTGCGATTCCGAAACTTGCAACGTTGCCACTCGAACAATACTAGACGGTTCTGCAGGATGTACCTTAACGGGCTGTAGTACTAATACTTCATACACAGGTGAGAATTCGCTGGACTGTTCCAATGGCGGCGCTGATTGTAAATTCTCTGTGTATCGGGGTGGGTCTGACCTGTACATGGGAGATTGCAACACCGAAACCTGCTCCACAGGCACAATTAGTTTAATCGACGGTGCAGCCAGCTGCACTTTTGCTACCGGATGCAACAATACCGATAATGTTGGCGATGTCTCTGATATAGATTGTTCCAATGGCACAGACGATTGCAAAATTGCGTACCGAAATGTTACGGATACCGATTTGTATTTAGCCGACTGCGCAAA
>MEWG01000027.1:56267-60668 GCA_001773295.1 candidate division WWE3 bacterium RIFOXYD1_FULL_39_9 | reverse complement strand
GTAATACCGGTTGTACACTTTCGGGTTGTGGTGCCAACATTAGCGCCGGAACTACTATTGCACTAGACTGCTCGGCAGGTACCGACGATTGTAAATTAACTTATCAGGATGCAACTAATGTAGATCTTTATTTCGCCGATTGCGGCGATGCTACTTGCACCACTAATAGCACTCGAACTCTTATAGACGGTAATACCGGATGCGCCCTTACAGGCTGCACTACATCCGGCAATTTCGGAAGTTATCTTGATTTAGATTGCAATAACGGATCGGCCGATTGTAAGATTGCCTATGTGGGTGGCAGCAGCGACACTAAATTAGCTGACTGCAACAATGCCTTGTGTACCGAAGGTTACGTTACTTTGCTGGACGGTGCAGCTAGCTGTACCCTTACTGATTGTGACACCGGGCTTCAAACAGCAAGAATAAAGCTTTCCTGTCTAGCAGGGTCTTCCAACTGTAAGGTGGCCTACAGCAGCACACTTAATTACTACGTTGCGGATTGTAACAATTCCGTATGCAGTACCGGCAACGTCGCCAACCCTGAACCTACTGGAGACAATGAGTACGTTTGGGCTCAGCTATATACCGATGCTGGAACTGCTGTTGCAGATGGCATACTTATGTCAAACAGCTCAACATACGAAAGAGTAAGAAGCGGACCAATCACCCTAACCGATGGTGAGGATTATTCAGTTAGGATACGCTCTTCGGTAGAAACTCTTATGACAGTAGGTGTTCAATCTGCAAAGATAATTGTGGACCAATCTTCAGGCACCTTCATAGATGACTCGCAACACCAAATAGAAGTCGGAACAGCTCAAAACAATTTTGCTAACACCACCTATGCAACCTTAACAGACTCCCCTATTTATTTATACGATGCTGATCAATTCTCAGGCACTAAAACAGCTTACTTTGAAGCTACAATTCATGCGGATAGCTCATCAGATACAGTCTCTGCTCAATTGTTAGCCTGCACTTCATCAACAGATTGTTCGGGCGGTTCTGCTGTTGGTAGCTCCGAAGTAACACATACGGGTGATACCTTGTGGACTAGAGTTAGAAGCAACGAAATTACTTTAGTCGATGGTACAAACTACGCTGTTCAAATCAAAACATCTGCCGGCACCGCGGACATTGCAAACGCCAAAATTATAATTGACCAAGATGGTTCGGGGGCAGGATTAAGTCTCACTGAGGTCGTCCACCCATTCTTTACTTCAGTTAAAACAGATGCAGACGCTACCTATTCCGCGCTTAACTACAACAATTATTACGATGCAGAGCTTTTTGCCCGCGTGTCCCCTACGCAATATTTTGAATCTACAATTAAAACATCCGCCGGAACTGGGTACGCTCAGTTATATTTATCAAGCACTACAACGCCCGTCGGCAGTTCTGAAGTTTCAACAACAGGTACCGCCTATTCAAGGCAACGAAGCAGTGCAATTACCGCCAGCTTGCCATCAACAGGCGCAGATCTAGATGTTTTTGCCAAAAATTCAGCTACAAACACTACCAGCTTAGCTAGTGCGAGTTTAATAAATCAAATTACACTTGGCGAGGACCCGACTGCTAACTGGAAGGGTTCTGGTTCTTGTTACGATAACGGCTGCTTCTACCTAAATGGTACTAGTCAATTTGTATCACTTACAAACGACTCCAGTATTGATTTTGATGCCTTTTTAGCGGACGGTTTTACAGTTGGGATATGGGTAAAGGCACTTTCCGATGGTGAAAATAATGTAGGTGAAATATTTCAAAAAGGTACTAATACATATATACGAACAACAAATGAGGGCTCTGACGGATATGTTGATTTGGAAGCTAAATTTGATCTGGGAACTACTGACGCAACCGTCACAGTTACTAACGGGTTGAAACTAAATACATGGCAATATGTGTCGTTGGCATACACAAACGATGCGGATGACGAAATATCACTGTACGTGGACGGCAGGCGCAGAGGCAGTTCTATAAACGGTGACGGTTCCCCTGCTACAGATGACAATTACTTATTGCTCGGGGGCTCGGCTGCAGCCAACTTTCATGGGTACTTAGATAACTTTGTCTTGTATCCATACGAAAGAACCGCTGCTGAAATGAAGGTTGATTTTAATAACAGGGCGTCCGTAAATATTGCTCAGAAGGATCATAGTCTATCAGAAGGTTTGGTTGCCTACTGGAATATGGATGAGACAAGTTGGACAAATGATTGCTCGACTGAAGCAATATTTGACTCTTCGGGTTACTCAAATCACGGAAGCGCGTGCCCAAACACCACCGGACCCACAAATTCAGGCGGTAAATTTGGCGGCGGAGCTACTTTTGACGGCGTAACAGATTATGAACGCTTTGATGTAGCAAACAACAGTGTCTTAAATATTAGTAACGAGGTATCAATATCTGCATGGGTAAATATTGATGCTACTACCATAGGGTGGAACCATACCATAGTGGCAAAAGGTGATGGAACGAATCTAAACTACGAACTATATGCTAGAGAAGATGCAAGCGCGCTTTATCCAAGGTTTATATTTTCTGATGCCGGTGTAAATTATCATGAATGGCAAGGCAGTACCTCCTTTGCACAGGATACGTGGCATCACGTTGTTGTTACCTTCAAATTTCAGGATCCGAACAGCATAAAAATGTATGTTGACGGCTCAGAGGTATCCGGCTCGTGGACTTCCGGAACTGGAGCGGCTGCACCTTACACAGGTTCGGATAATCTTGTAATAGGCACCTTCACAGGAAATCCCGGTTTTAATGGTGTCATGGACGAGGTAAAAGTTTTTAATAAGGTACTAACTAGTGGAGAGGTAGTTAATTTATATGAGTACATACCGGGACCTATCGCCTACTGGACTTTTGACGAAGGATCAGGAAACGCCTCCGACAAAAGCGGTAACGGATTAACCCTTACAAATAACAACAACACCGGTTATGTTGTAGGAAAGTTCGGAAATGCGGCAAATATTTCCAACTCTAGCACCAACTACTTTTCCACCAGCGACAATGCTACGTTATCGCAAACAGGCAGTATGACTGTGGAATCGTGGATTAAACCAACATCCGTTGACGCGTCCAATGTTTACTCTATTGTAGGTAAATGGAGCGGCACAAACGAAAGCTATCTTTTAGCGCAAGCAGGAGATGAAATAAGATTTTATGTGGATTCCGAAAGCAATTACGAAACTACCGACGCTGCAAACCTTGCGGTTGGTACTTGGTACCATGTCACCGCTGTGTACACAGCCTCGGCACAGACAGTGGACATTTACATAAACGGTCTTCTGCAGGCATCAACTACTACGGGTACTATTCCCACCTCTATCGGCGACGATGCTTCAACTTTTTACATTGGGTCAAATGTGCAAACAACAAATAGCAGTTTCACATCCAGTGTGGCAGCAGCTACCGAAGATGCTGAAATGACAAACACATCCTTCTCTAATACCAGCGTAGCGCCGGCACTTGGTAAGTCCTCAGGTGCGGTTCGAGACGCAAGTTACCTGTTTAAGAATATTAGCGGTTTGGGCGGAGCTACTATCGACACTTCGTATCTAAGGGTCTACACAAATGCCGTTCTTGCCGCTCCCGGCGGAAATATGCGTGTTGCAGCAGTAGATGAAGAATCCCCGGCAATGCCAGCTAGTGCAGCTGATTGGACAGCTGATTTGGCAGTGCGGACTACAGCGTATTCAGCAGATTGGCTTATACCTGATGCAGATGGCTTCACAAACTCACCTACAATCGTACCTGTAATTCAGGAACTGGCAGACAGTCATGATCCTACAAATATCTTAATATACTTAACATCAGAACCCAGCTCAGGTACTCAAGCCACTAGAAGTTTAACTTATGACAATAACACAGCCTATGCCGCACAACTTTACGTTGCATATCATGTTGTAGGAACATATGACGGAGCTATAGACGAAGTTAAAATTTACAACTACCCTAGAACAACTGCCCAAATTGTACAAGATATGAACGGCGGACACCCCGCACCAGGCTCCCCTGTTGGTTCACCTATTGTTAATTACCGTCTGGATGAAACCGGCGATCTGGCAGGCAACTCAGGATCGGGCGGTTCAACATACAACGGCAATTTGGCGGGTTCTGGAACTTCCTGCCCGTCAACTGCAGACAATGCATGCCCAACCCGAACCCAAAGCGGAAAATTTGGCAATGCGTTGACCTTTAGCACAGGTGGCGTGGATGATTACGTAGATTTAGGCGATATGACATTTACCGAAGGTGCTGATCAAGTTACTTGGTCGTTCTGGGCAAAACCTACAACAATCGAAGTATCTAAGTCAATTTTTGCTAAAGGAAACGGATCTGCAGTTACTGAAGAGTCTTGGTCCTTTGCTACATCGTCTGTAACGGGCA
>MEWG01000027.1:55997-56250 GCA_001773295.1 candidate division WWE3 bacterium RIFOXYD1_FULL_39_9 | reverse complement strand
GTACCGACAACCACCACTGACCCAAATCCCTATGGATATGTAGATGACGTGTTTACTGCAGATGAATGGACACATATTGTAGGGGTATTTGACGGCACACAAGCAGATAATGCAGGCAGGCTAAAAGTCTATATAAACGGGTTGCTTGCTAATACACAATTTGTTGGAACTTTGCCTGCTTCCTTACAAGCCACAACTAGTAATGCCCGCATTGGTACAGCTTCGGACGGCGCCGCAGGATACAACGGAAGTG
>MEWG01000027.1:44298-55671 GCA_001773295.1 candidate division WWE3 bacterium RIFOXYD1_FULL_39_9 | reverse complement strand
ATGTGTGTATATTTAACTGGGACCAAGCAGCAGATGTTACCGGCTCAATCGAACACTGGATTTATCTTCCGTCCGGCTTTAGCACCTCTAGTAGTGTAGATATAACCTATATTGTTAATAACGCGACCGGAACCGTTGAAGGTGAATGGACAAATAAGTTCCAGAATTCAAACGGAAGTCTGCAAAGCCAGATAGTTGATGGTGCGTTGGCTACACAAACGTACAATTCCAATAAGACATCTTGGGCAGCAGGCTGGTATCATATTGCGTACACTTGGGGCGGGAGCAGTCTTTACTTGTATATTAACGGTATACTGGACTCTGTGTTCGCTGCGGATTATAAAATATTGGCCTTGGATTCATCTATTGTTTTAGGCGAACCGACTGTGGACAACGCTACCTCATACCTGGACGAATTTAAGATTTATGACTACACACGCACTCCTGCACAAGTTGCATGGAGCTACTCAGAAGGCGCTCCAACAGTAGAATATAGATTTGATGAGTGCTCCGGTACAACACTAAACAATGCAAGCCCCTATGGCGGCAATAACGCCACAATAACTCCGGCCACCAATGTTAACACTGCAGCCGGAACATGCTCATCTGGCACAAGCACTGAAATGTGGAACAACGGAACTACCGGCAAATACAGTGCGAGCTTAGATTTTGACGGTGACGATGATTACGCTTCAACCGCAAACGGAGTAATTTTATCCAGAGCCACTACCACTTATACAGATGCTTCATGGGGAGGCTGGTTCAAACCGGCAACCACCCCCGCGTCGGACACACTGATACATAAAAATAACGAGTTTAGATTAACCACGGATGCATCAGGTAATCCTCAGTGCGAGATCTATTCAACGACATGGCAAACTGCCTTAGTTGCAACCAAATCCCTACCTACTGGCACTTGGTCTCATGTAATATGCACCTACGACGGAACTGACTTAAAAATGTACATAAACGGAGTTTCGGCCGCTACCCCATTGGCAGAATCAGACGCCATTATATCCAGCTCGGCTTCGGGGTTAAATATAGCGCGCGATTCAGCAGGAAGTGGTTATTTTGACGGTCAGATTGATAATGTCAAAATTTGGTCTTACCCACTTACCGAAGCTCAGATCAAGTTAGACTACGGCAGAGGTGCAGTTTACTTTGGCCAATAAGGTACTCCGAGTTGTCCTCACAACGAGGTACTCCGCGTTGTCCTCACAACGAGTTTATCTCGTTGACAAATCCCACCAAACCCGTAAACTAGCAAATGTACCAAAGACAGCAAGCGCGCTGACTTAGGCCAAAAGCCTGTATCCCCGCTTAATCACTTGCCGAGGTAAAACAAAAATCATTCAATGAGTCTAATGTTTCAGTATATTGACACTCACTCTGAATGAAAAAACTTTGTTTAACTCACCGTCTTTGGTGGGTATTTTTTATTTAAAAGGCAAAAAATGTCTAAAAAAGATATAAATATAGAAACAGTACAGAGTATAAAAGAAAAGTTGGAAAAGGCTAAGGCGGTTACTTTTACCGACTACGTAGGCCTTACCGCGTCAGATCTAACTGAGCTAAGACAGACTCTCAAAGACAATGATGCGGAACTAGCAGTAATCAAAAATACGCTGGTAAAAGTGGCTTTAGAGGATAAGAAAATGAGCAGCGATGAGCTCAAGAAGGATCTTGAAGGCCCTACCGCAGTTGTATTTGCATACGATGATCCTGTTAAACCAATTAAGGTCTTATTCGACTTTATAGGTAAATTGGAGTTGCCCAGAATCAAATCAGCAATCTTTGACGGCACGTACAGCACAGCGGAAGATGTTGAAACAATCAGCAAACTTCCTGGTAGAGAGCAACTTATTGCTCAAGTAGTAGGTGGACTAAAATCCCCTCTTAATGGCATTGTTAGCACATTTTCAGGCGTACAGCGCAAGTTTGTATATGCTGTAGCAGCCGTTGCTAAACAAAAAGAAAGTCAATAATATTAAATTTTCGGGTTTAACCCGCGGTCCCGCACAGAAAGTGTACAAGGAAATGAAGACGTTGTCTTCTTTCCTAAGGGAAAAAAGGAGGTGTCAGTTATGGCAGAAGAAGTAAAGTTAACAAAGAATGCAGAAAAAGTAATGGAACTTGTTGAACAAATGACAGTTCTAGAACTTAATGATTTAGTTAAGGCTCTCGAAGAAAAATTCGGTGTTACAGCAGCCGCTCCTATGATGATGGGTGCAATGCCCGCAGCAGGTAACGGAGGCGAAGCAGCCGAAGCAGTAGAAGAAAAGACAGAGTTTGACGTAGTTTTGGCAGCTGTTGGAGATAACAAAATCGGTGTTATTAAAGCAGTAAGAGAAATCAACCCTACATTAGGATTGGTAGAAGCTAAAAATCTTGTAGAATCAGCTCCTAAAGCTGTTCTAGAAGCCGCCAAAAAAGAAGCAGCAGACGAAGCCAAGAAAAAACTGGAAGCAGCTGGTGCTAAAGTAGAACTCAAGTAATATACTTAGTACTAAATCGAACGCACAAAACCCCCGAACAGGGGGTTTTCGTTTTCCCTAACACTTATCTAACACTTATAAAATTTGGCGATCTTGCTGGAAAATTCGGGTATTTAATTAAACTAGGCTATAGATTTAACACCGTCCCCATCTTCGTACATGATTTTGACCTTCTCGCCTAACTGTTTAGAAGCGTCTTCAGGCGAGGCTTTATCACTTACCCAAATACCCGCGCCCAACTCAAGACCTCCGACAACTTTGATGTGCGGAATAAACCCGACATGCCAATGATATGGATCATATCTTTGAGTGTGTATCCAAAAGTTACGATCCGGTCTATTAAACAGTTCGTCATAAGCGTATAACGACGCCTTTAAGATTCTTGCGAAGTCGTTAATCTCCATTTCATCTACAAACTCAAAATTAGGTTTGTGGGATTTTGGAACAAGTATCATTTCGTAGCTCCATCTAGATGCTTTTGGAACTACACACAAAAAATGCTTGGATTCGTATACTACTCTCTCGCCTATCACTGACTCGGCTTTGATCATGTCGCACCAATAACAAGAATGATGCTCATTGTAGTAACGCAATGCTTCGTGTTTCTCTAGCTCTATAATTCCCGGGAAACCCGACAAGGCGATTATTTGTGAATGAGGATGCAGAATCGAAGCACCGGCCTTGCCTCCTCTATTATTAAAAACCATTACCTCGTATCCTCTTGAGGTGTAGTCATGCACTCGGTTTAGGATTGCTCGCACATATCGCACGTTTTGTTCCTGTGGAAGTTCTGTTAAATCTTTGTCATGCTCCGGTGAGTGCACAATTATTTCGTGGTCATCCACAATCGGGAATTTATTTTTAAAAACTCGTACATTCCAGTCGTCTGCATCCTGGTAAGTTGCCTGAGGCGTCATCCCCTCGTTTCCTTTACAGAAATAGCAGACATTTTTTATCTCTGGTTTCTTTGCAGCACCGGACACCGCGCCGGTCTGATCTGCCCTTTTTGCCCTCTGTGTAGCTAAAATTGTTGGTGTTCCTGTTAGTTCATCAAATATAAATTGGCTCATGTTAATCTCCTTTATTTAAGCGCTTCTTGGCGCAATTGAACAACTTTTTTATACAGGTCATTATATGACGCTGCACTTTTCTCCCATCCAAAATTTTCTCGAATCGCATTGTCGATCATTTTTTTCATCTCCGGTCCATTAAACACATCTTTGGCTTTACTTACGGCTTCGAACAGGCTTTTTGACTTATAGTCAGTGAACTTTATCCCAGTTATTCCTTCTTTGACACTGTCTTTCAGCCCTCCGGTATCCCTAACTACTGGCACTGTTCCATACCACATTGATATCATCTGAATAAGACCGCAGGGTTCATACCTCGAAGGAACAACAAGAAAATCGCTGCCTGCATACATTAATTTGGCTAACTCAAGATCAAAAGCGAGTTTAATTCCAAACTTACCTTTATATTTTGGTTTATTCGATATCTCAATAAGTCTGTCGCGCCAGATAGGATCTCCATCACCTAACATTACAAAATTTACATCTAAATCAAGGATATCTGGCATAGATTCACATAATATGTCTAAACCTTTTTGATTAGGATCCAGCCTCCCCACAAAAGCAAAAATTGGCTTGTCCCCTGCGTTATCTAATTCAAACTGTTTTATTAAGTCTTTTTTGAAATTTGGTTTATAAGTTTCCCAGTTGGTTTCGTTGTAACTTCTAGGGAACGCTGAATAATCTATTCCGTTTAGAATACCGGTCAGTCTCCCCTCCCTGGCTTGCAGTATGTCCGTAAAATTTGCACCATATTCGTCAGTTAAAATTTCTTTTGCATATGAGGGTGAAACTGTGTTTACAAAATCACTGGAAGTTATTCCCTGCTGCATAAAATTAATATCACCATCGGCAATGTCCCAGTCCAAAAGCGGATGAATTCCCGGTATCAACCCCACATCGTTTACCAAATCGGCAGAACTAATCCCCTGATACAACAAATTATGCACTGTAAATAAGGTTGCAGGACGTTCTGCTTCGAGCTCATCGCTTAATAGATGCGTAATCAGACCGGTATGCCAGTCATTGCAGTGAATCAGATCGTAGGTATTAAAACCGGATTTAATGAATTCCACTACAGCTCGGTCAAAAAAAGAAAAAGTTTCAACCTCGGATACAGGACTCGGCTTGTCTTTTTTACCATATTCCAAAAAATATTCACTGTTCTTTAGCAAAAATACATCCACATTAGAAGCAGGTAGCTTTGTTTTAAATACCTCAACCATGTGGTTGTCGCCCTCATAAGGAACGTACAACTCCATGCTTTTATATAAATTTAGATTTTCAGTTTTTGCAAATGGGAAAAACGGAACAATAACATCAACGTTTACGCCAATCTTTTCAAGTGCTTTCGGAAGGGCGCCAACGACATCACCTAAACCTCCAAGTTTTATAATAGGAGCAACTTCGGATGCGGGCAGTAATACTTTCATACAATCAGGTTACCATTGGAGCATATAAATGTCCAAGCTCCTTTTTCCATTTTTCAAATGTTTCCCTATCCAGTTTTTTGCCGTCAGGACCGATTAAAAAGTCTTTTGAAAATTCAGTTAATTCACCCCAATCGTGCTGTAAAAATGCTTTTAATGTAGGTAAATGCTTGGCTGTCCAAAGTTCATCTACGACATGCAGGACATCATAAATATCACTACCATTTTCTATTTTTAATAGAGCATCCCTCCACTTAATCGCCTTTTCATATTCACGTCTGCCTGCCGCTATATTCATCTCTGATTCAAATTCTAAAATCATTAAATTGTACCAATCGGCCGGTGTTCTATTTTTGAACGGCTCTTTCAGGTATGTTCCCGAGTTGGACAAATGCTTTTTTCTAATTACACCGGTTCTCTGCCATTCAAAAGCTTTATCAAGAATCCCTCTGTATAGATTGTCAGCTTTTATCATTGTTTCTTCATCGGCCCCGAGAGTTTCTAAAACAAGTTTCATCTCGTATGCGCCCATCTCGATCATCTCTAAACTCCACCATGGTTTTGCAGACGCCCACCAATATTGATCTGATGCCAGAGCCATATCTAACATATGTCTTGCTTTGGCGTATTGTTCTGAGTCTTTATTTGGAAAGTTATGTACGTAATCCATGACATGATTTGTCAGGTCCCATTGCATTGTATGTATGGGGTTTTCGGGGTCTTTCCACAAAATGAAAGAGCGCGCTTCCGTAGGTTGATTCTTTTCCCTATCCAACCAGAAATCCTGCTCTTCATTGCTCCAAGTGCTGGGTCTAATATCAACAGAAACTTCAGGCAATTCTTGTGACACTAACTCACTTGCAGTAACCGGTTCAAAGTGAGGGCTGTCTAATATTTCAAATAGAAATTTTTCGTGTCTAATTCTGTGATGACCGAACGTCTCTGCATCCATTACACAAAACCAATAATTCTCTTTGTCATAGATGTCCTGAGTTTCCTTGAGCAGGTCATCAACATCACGACACACTGAAGAAAGAATTAATGAGCTGACCCGTTTATTTCTAAAAAGCAATTTTAACCCGGTTTTCGAATCTTTGTAGGATTTAAAAGTGTCGAAATGTTGTTCTTTATATGACAACTCAGGACATGCAGCCCATTTGTAGCCGCTCTCATTTATAGCAGTCATGACTTTATCCGAAACAGCAAGTTCCGGTGAAAAAAATCCATTAGGTTTGTAGCCTTCTCCAAACGCTGTAAAATTGGATGCGGTATTTATGTCAATCTGCTGTTTTATTTCTTCCAACGGAATCAACGGTAAAAATGGATGGTATTTTGCACTACCTGTTAATTCAACTTTTCCCTGTTCTTGTAATTTCTTAATATTTTCTAGAACTTCTTTGTACACAGCTGTGTCGATACCGGCGTTATCGTGATTATCGAAGATTGTTCCGTTTAATAAATCTATCAACGAACCATTAAAATTAATCGTTACTTTACCTTTTTTTGACTTTAATAATCCCCTAGTTAAGGGCAAATAAGACTCATGAACAACTCTGTTTAAAATGTCCAGTTGCTGATTAATGGGCTGGTAAAAATGTAGTAATAATGCAATCTTCATATTTTGAATGTTGAATTATCTGACAATATTCCCCAGAATCTTTGAACAAATGTCCTTAATTTCTGTAGAGATTTTTTCATCATTTATCATATCTGCAATGTTTTGATAGATGACAACGGCATTTTCAATCATAATTGGACTGTACAGTAGTTTGTCGTAAACAGTCATATTACTGGCCCACCAAAATTTATCGCTCTGCATAGATTTTAGAATTTCAAGTTGCAAGGTAATAATTTCAGCATATTTCGCATTATTTATTGCTTTTAATTCGGCGGGAATCCAAATAGGTACGGTCTCGTTGCCCTCCTCAAAAATATTTATAACAGGTAAAACTGCCGGATCGGTAACAATTTTATGCAATTTCCAAAATAAACTATGAATTTCGTTGCCATTTATATTCCAAAAACGGTAAATGTCTTTCGGTTTATCGGGTGTAAATGCCCAAGTTGTTTCATTAATGTCATCTATCGTCTCTGATTCTGTGCCCGCTATCATGGTACTGACAGTAACTATATCTACATTTATCTGATGAAGCTTTTCGATTAGGAGCTCTAAAAGCAAAATACCCTCCTTATTGTGATGCCCAAACGTTTCACCATCGAGTACAACTACTACAGATTCCTGATCTGCAACATCATTCATAATATAGTGCACGACATCGTCTACATTGGAATCACGCTTAAAAGCAAGCATGTTACTCAAAGCAGTATCTCTGGCAACAATTGACGTATGCAAATCACCTAATTTGTATAAACATGTGTTTTTCTTTTCGACTATCGCTGAACTATCAGCAAGAACCCACTCATATTTCAAATCATCCAAAACTTTTATCAGGTCTTTGTTAATTGCCATTTCCGGTGAAAAGAAACCTTTGATATTCTTAATTAAAATTGAGTTCTCCCCCTCAAACCCCTGATGTGAACCAAAATAGTACCCAAGAGCATATTCGTCTAAAATAATTTGCTGATACACATAATCTTCAGATAATTTAGTTAATAAAGGGTGATATGCTGCGGAACCGGTTAATTCTACCTTCTCGGATTCAACAAGATCCTTCAGTAAATGTAATAGTTCGTCGTAACCGTATTTTTCAAACTGTTCCAAAATACCTAACGATACATTAAGCGTAAAAGCGCAATTATTTTTGTTTTTTAGAAGTTTAAGTAGAGGTAAGTAACACTCAGCAACTACAGCCCTAAAAGCACTCTCGCTTTGGGTGGTCGGTTGATATAAATGCAAAACAAAAGCTAAGTTCATAGGTTCATCGTAAATTATTCCCTAAATGCTTTTTGATGTCAAAGCATTTCTTTGTCTAAAACATTTCAGACAAAAAAATTAGGAGGTCTACCCTGAAAGAGACGGTTTCTTAAACCCCTGCCCACGGTTTAAGAAACTTTAATGTCCCTTCCAGGGTGGGCCCCCCAAGAAGTACACAGGTATAATAGCAAAAATATATAGGGCTGTCAATCTTACATCTACTGGAAACCTGCACCAATAAGCTCTAAAACCCTCACGCCTGATCCGCTTTATTCTTAAAGAAAACAGCCTTTCCGTAAAGCTTAACGTATTCTGCCGCGCTGTACTCCCAGCTAAAGTCGGCCTTCATTCCATTTGTCTGGAGCTTCTTCCATAGAGGTTTATTTCTGAATATTTCAATTGCACGCACGATCTGACCGTATAAAGCAAATTCGTCGAATTTGTTAAATACAAAACCTGTACCTTTGCCAGTACCTGAATCGAAATCGGTTACAGTATCTGCCAAACCACCGACTCTTCTTACAATAGGCACTGCGCCAAATCTCATAGCCTCTATTTGGACTATGCCGCAGGGCTCAAATCTGGATGGATATAGTATACAATCGCATCCTGCAAATAACAGTCTGGGAAGTGTGAAGTTTGAAAATGGATGAATCCCTACATTGTAGGGAAACTCGTCTCTTAGTTGATGTAACATTTCAGCAAGACCGCCGTCTCCCCCACCAACCTGAACAAATTGAATTTCGTAATCACCGAAAACATGTTTTAGAGTCTTAACCATCAGGTCGACGCCCTTCATATTGTCCAGTCTTCCTACAAAGCCAAATACAGGCACTTCCGGCTTTATCGGTAAACCAAATTCCCTCTGCAGTACAGCTTTATTTAAATGTCTTTTTTCAATGGTATCTATCGAGTAATGATGTTCTACAAGTGAATCGGTGGCCGGATTAAATTCCTTGTAATCAAGACCGTTTACTATTCCAAAAATCTTGCCTTTTAACTCCTGTAAAAGTTTGTCCAAACCCTCACCAAATTCCGGAGTCAGTATCTCTCTGGAGTATGTCTGGGACACGGTATTAACAACGTCGGAGTAAAGAATTCCGCGTTTCATAAAGTTCTGCTTGTTTAATCTGGGATCAAAAAACGAAGCTATCGGTGACTTTCCGTCGTCGTAATCGAGCTCTGCCACATGTCTATGATCGAACATACCTTGAAATGCCAAATTATGAATGGTGTATACCGCAGCTACATTAGAAAGTATAGGATCTTTTGCATAAGCAGTTTTTAAATAATTTGGAACGATTCCTGTATGCCAATCGTTACAGTGAATAATATCCGGTACAAATATACCTTTTGATAAAAATTCCAAAACTCCCCTTGATAACAATGCCCATCTAGTCGGATCGTCGCTGTAGCTATAAACATTGGCCCTTTTTTCGTAATATTCCTGATTTTCTAAAAAGTAATATGTAACACCTGTCTCAGCTTTTGTCTTTTTTACGTTACAAACTAAGTATGGCAAAGACTCGTCATCTGTAGGAACATGCAATCCCTCATAAACCATCTCGAGACCGGCTTTTTCTTCGTCAATAAAACCAAACTTTGGAATAAAAATTGAAACTTCGTGTCCTAAAGTCGTAAGTGCCCTGGAAAGGTTTGCGACAACAGCAGAAGCTCCCCCAACGGTTACGTAAGGAGCGGCTTCGGTACCAACCAGCAATATCTTCAAATGCTTTGAATTGCTTAGTTCCCCGTTATGAGCCTTAGTTCGTGCGTTTTTAATGGCCATAAGTGTGTCTATTCTATCAAATTATTCAAGATCGATATATGTTTTCCTGGGAAATATATTAATCTATCTCATCTATATGTGTCTAGAGGCGCTTAGCTTAAAACTGATTGAGCCTCGGCAGACAAGCCGCTATCCCCTAAGTTTTTGACATCCTTAGCTAATCTCTCTTTTGAGACAACAAATAAACCATGAAGTTCTTCCCTGCCTGTATAGATACCGTTGTCATCAGATACTAAGAGGCACAGCTGGGCATTACCCTCTTCTGTTGGGGTAAGCATCAAGGTTTTCTCAAAGTAAGACACGTCTGAAGGTCTGACATATGCGTGAAGCATTGAAAATGGCTTGATAGGCTTGAATAAAGACAAACCCGCATTAAGTGTAAATGCATAGTCTAGGAATGAATTTCTGGAATTTTTGTCTATATTCTGTGCAATGTCTTTGAGTCCACCCAAACCGCTTCTATAGTAGTGTTTTAGGGTATCGGCCGGTGCAGGCTCTTCGGTTTCTGCAAAACCCGACACTGTCTCAGCTTCAAAAACAGGTTCTGGGATAACTTCAGTTTCTACCGGTCGAGCCGGTGCAGCAGGTGCTTCTTCTGCAGGAGCTGCAGCTTGTGCTGTTTCGGATTCTTCTTTGAACTTTTTGGCAGCATCTCTAAATTTAGCTAACCAATCAATAGGTTCTTCTTCAACAACTTCCTCCTGTTTCTTAGTTTGTACTGGTTCTTCAGCAACTGGCTCAGTTTGTACTCTAGTTGATTTAGTTGAAACAGGTTTCACCGGTAAAGCCGCATCCTGCTCCAGAGCCTTTAGAGCATCGGCTCCGTTTGGATATAGAAAATCTAATATGTTCTGTTTTGAAAATCTATGTCTGCCTGTAGCAGTCTTTACTTCTGCATTGAGTTTATTTTCTTCTAAATATCTGTAAACAGATCTCAAACTTACCCCTAATACTTCTGCGACTTCGGTTGACGTATAAAGTTTATCTTCAAGTTGTATCATGAATTAATACAAACACATGTAATTTCATATGTCAATAGATGTTATCGTATACTATTACATTTATACGGGATTAGATGACACTTAATACATTATTGATGAGGATTATTTTAAGGAGTCAAAAAAAACTTTTATAGGAAATACTGGAAAAGCTCTAACAATTCGCTTGAAACGCCAAGGTTGAATAATTAATTTATACAACCACTCTAAATTCATTCTATCAAACATCTTGGGACTGTATTTCATACTTTCAGATATATAATCTAAGGTACTTCCTATGCCTACAGATACTTTTACATTAATTTTATCTCTATTTCTTACAATCCATTTTTCTTGATATGCCTGCTCGTACGCAACAAACATGAAGTCAATATGTTCAACTCCATGTTGTTTCATGCAACTGTTTATATAGTCTGCTGTAATTGCGTCATCAGCGGCACTCCTGTTAAATCTAGATGTTGCGCCAATTATTTGTAGCTTAGGATATTTATTTTTCAGCTTTTGAGCAGCAATTTCAGCCATATCCATATCTTGAATAATATGCTTACCCGTTTTATCCCTAAGTCTCCCTCCCAACAAAAAAACTGTGTAACCTTTTTGCTCGGCCAATGCACACATTTTTTCTGTAAGTTCAACTCCCTTTATCTTCTTTTTCAACAGTTTGTCGCTATATATCGCAGTAATGCCTATTGATAAACCCTTAACTAAAGCGTGGGCTA
>MEWG01000027.1:39051-44274 GCA_001773295.1 candidate division WWE3 bacterium RIFOXYD1_FULL_39_9 | reverse complement strand
TTTGAACTGCCTGCTGATATTCTAAAGCCTGCACTACTCCCACTCCGTCTGGAATAGACAGGTCCGACTCATTTATTATTTTTTTAAATCCCGGATCGGTTTGAGCAAGCATTATAAACTCAGGATTAGTTGTACAAACATAATGCTTATTCCCATCGGTTAAAAACTGGTTTTCAATAATGGACAAAACCCCCTTCATTGTTAAAGCGTAATTTACTTTTATACCTAGAATGTACTGTGTAGGAGAATATTCCATCTTTTTATCTTTTTATCATACTTTTACTAAAAGTATCTAAATTATCCAATGCCTTGCTAAGTCCCCTCACAACACACAACAAAGGATCATCGGCAATATGCACCGGCACTCCGGTAAACTCCGAAATATGTTTATCCAAATTTCCTAACAAAGCTGTGCCGCCGCTTAGGACTATACCTTTATCGATAATATCTGAAGAAAGTTCTGGGGGTGTTTTTTCCAAAACACCTTTTATAGTCTGAGCGATCTGATTCAACGACTGGGCCATGCACGTAGAAATTTCAGAAGAACTGACAGTTATTGTCTTGGGAAAACCTGTAACCGAGTCCCTACCCTTCACTTCCATAAATCTGTCTTTAATAGGCATGACAGCTTCCCCGATCTCCATTTTCACCATTTCAGCAGTATTGTCACCGATAACCAGTCCATATTTACGTCTGATGTGAGTTGCAATATTGTCGTCAAGAACATTGCCGCCAACACGCACACTTCCGTGCACCACCATGCCGTACAGTGAAACTATAGCAATTTCGGTTGTTCCGCCGCCAATATTGACCACCATATTTCCGGAAGGTTCTGAGATCGGCAAACCGGACCCGATAGCAGCGGCCAGAGGTTCAGGGATCAAAAACGCCCTTTTGGCGCCTGCGGAGTAAGCTGCCTCCAAAACTGCTCGAGCTTCTACAGACGTAGCACCGGCCGGTATCGAAATCATGACATCGGGACGTACAAATCTGTATCTGCCCATTACTTTATTGATAAAATATCTTAGTAAAGCCTCTGTAACAACGTAATCAGCTATAACACCGTCTCTTAATGGTTTTGTGGCCACTATATTTTCAGGTGTTTTACCAATCATTTCACGGGCTTCGTTCCCTACTGCGACAACCCTATCGTCATCGATGGAGACTGCTACAACAGTCGGCTCACGCAGAAGTATTCCTTTACCTGAAACGTAAACTAGTGAATTAGCAGTTCCTAAATCTATCGCAATTTTTTTTCCAAACATAAACTCTCGTAATTTGATAAAATGCTATTGTGAACAAAGTCAAAGATCTTCTTCAAACCATTTTAACATTAGCAATAATTTTAGGAATTTCAACTGTTCTGTACCTTTATACATCGGGCTACAGACTTCAGAAAAACATAGAAAACACCATCGACCTTACCAAAACAGGCATGATTAATGCCAAATCTATGCCGGAAGCTGCAACAGTTTACCTAGATGGAAAACTTGTTTCAGCAACAAATGACACTATCGCCGGCATTGACCCCGGCAAACATGCCCTCAAAATCTCAAAAAAAGGCTTTGTCGACTGGGAAAAAGAAATCGAAGTATTCCCAGAACTTGTTACAGATATAACTGCTATTTTAGTTTCACAGAGTCCTAGAATCGAACCTCTTACTAATACCGGCGCCAATATACCTACTATTTCCCCTACCATGAACAAATTGGCATATTTTTCTCAGGAAGAAGCAGAACCGGGAATTTACGTAGTACCACTCGGTGGTTTTGGAGGAATCAGTCTTTTTAGATCAAACCCAAATATTGCCATTAACGACACTCGCGTAAATAAATTCTCACAGGGTAAGTCAATTGAATGGTCGCCGGATGAAACCGACCTGTTAATTGAAGGGCCTAATGGAGTTTTTTATTTAGTAGACCTAGAAAGAAACACAGCTGAAACAACCGCGTCGCCTAAACTTGTTAGAGATACATGGAAAAAGGAAATTTCTACTAAAAGAACCGAGTCTATTGAAAAACTCGATATCGAGGAAAGCCTCAAAGTGCTAGCTCTAAGTGAAAATGCCTTCTGGTCACCCGACGAAAAGAAATTTTTGTACATCCAAAAAGTCGGTGAGAAACTTTTATACAAAGTCTATAATCTTGAAATCCCTATTCCAATCGGTGAAAAAGTGGAAAATTTAGTATTTGAAACTAATGCTGCTGATCCTCAACCTAAAATAAACTGGTATGCCGACAGCTTCCATTTGATTCTTGTTGAAGGCAGTCCGTTAACAGATAAAAGAGGTGTAATAAGCTTAATAAGAATTGACGGTACTAACAAAACCGAAATCTACAGCAACACGCTTTTCTCTGATAATGTCTTTAGTGCCCCCGGCGGAGACAAAGTTATAATCTCAACTTCATTTAAGTCGAATAATCAGGTCGACTTGTATACAGTCAGCATAAGATAAAATCCATCTGGATTGCACAACCGTCATCTATTGTCATCCTTATCTAGTGTCTTGAATATCAATTAGCTTAGCGGTGACGACCAATCTGTTCAAAGTAGTTCCCGGAGGGTCGCATGTTTGTAAAGTTAATAATGGTTCTATTACCGGGCGAGTAATAGGATAGGTGTTCCAGCCCTGCATAACCTCTTTGTTTACAACTGAGTAAATAAACACCCTACCCTTGTAAAAAACATACGCTCGATCATTAATCTCAAGCTTTCTAAGTAAGTTAAAGGTAGTTGCATATTTACCCAATCCCCAAAAATTAAGTGACGCATGGGCGAAAAGATAAACATTTCCGGGTGCTTCGTTTGGTGTATCTGAAACTAGCGCGTGCGCAATCCCCTGTTTCAACGCATCGTTGTATGCTTTTTTGTCTGTAACAGAAACATTGGCAACGATTGGCGCGTTCAGTCCGATTTTTTCTATCACTAATGAAAAATCTTGATTAACAGGTGTTAACAAAACTGGCCTAGTTGATAAAAATCTAGAGAAGACACTATCGCCAATTGCGCTGTCACTGGAAGAACTTTGCGAGCTTTGAGGTGAATCTAATAAATCCGGGTTTAACACATACTCTTGTGATTTAGACTCTTTAAGTCTGTACCAGATCTCGTCAACAACTAAAGGTCCGAAACTGACAGCCAGAACACCTATTCCAATAACTATTAAAAGGTTTGGCAAAATTCCAAAGTAAAGAAATTTAAGATTTTTGAGGCGTAAAAGTCTCACATATAAATTATACCCTCTTGTCGTACTCAAATACTACCAAAATATGACTTTTAATACAGCTGTCATGAGCTTGATTTGATTGCCAACACAGTAAAAAGTCCTAGTTACAAGCTTAGTAAATTTAGTCATATTTAGGCAATTGATGGCGGGTCTATCGACAACATTTATTGGAATATACAAATAGATGTTGTATAGATTTCAGTTGTTACAGCAACCTCAGATTTCTATTGTTGTCGGAACAACAGGAAATTAAATGGTTTTTGGACACTGTGTGAAAATGGATTAATTTAGGTAAGCGTGTGAAGATCTTACAGAAAGAATGAGGCCCCACTTCCTTCAAAGTATTACACTTGAATGAATATGGGACCTCGAATGTTTCGCGGTAGTTAGCTTGTTACTCGCGAATTAATTTGACTTACTGCAAGCCGTTCCAGATCTGCTCGGCGTTCGCAGTCTTAGGTGTAGTGGCTTCGGGCTGGCGAAAAGACACAATAATCGTGCCGCCGTTCGTACGATCCCACTTAGCTTCCAAAACTTCCGGGGACTGCCCAGTGATCTCTGCAATAAGATTCACTGCGTGGCGCGAAGCCTCCTCAATCAAGTGGCCCCTGGGTACACCGGATGTTAATGCCAGTGCGTCGAACCACGGCCAATACTGCACCGTTGCAAAGTCAGCATCCTCACTTATAGTTATTGAGTATGTCAGGCTCGCTGATCTTTGATACTCTACCTCTAACTCACCTTGTACTTGCGTCATCTTTTGTCTCCTTTCTTATTTTTCTATTTTGGCTTGTGACAAACTATAGCAGAATATGTTCAAAAGTTGAATACTATCCTATAGTGTGATATGCTACCTGCATCAACAACTCGTTCAAAACGAGAATTACTAATAGATGAGGTGAAAAAAATGCAAACTTGGGTAATCTCTTTTTTGCTTGGGATCGTTGCCATTTACGTAGGCTTGCTTATGAGTAAAGCCTTTCTAGGCAGCTTGGCAGGACAAAACAGCAGTTTAAACTACTTAAGTGCTGCACACGATCCGATCAGGCGTGCAGGCAACTGCCTGGCGCTGGTTTTCATGTTTGGCGGAACAATCGTTAGTGCATTTTCTTTGTTCATGGTAATTGCCGGATTGACTGCCTAACAACCAAGAAGCTCTCTTCCCTACTTTACAGTATGCAAACTTTGCATTTGTTAAGTTAGGTAGGAGAGCTTCGTTCGTTTCTGCTGCGTCACGCAGACTGGGATTCAGATTCAGGTTCAGGCTCGTCTCCATGCTGCAACTGTAAATCCAAATCAAGGACTACCTCTGAAGTTTCTGGCTCATCTGCTATGTCCGGTATTATCCGAAACTTTTCAAGACCAAAGTAACGGCGTTCCACCGATGATATAGTTTGGGTACCGTCTGCATTCCTAACATGCTGTACATGATCTTCTAACCCGACCGATTCGGACGCGGGCCAAAATTCGATGCGCAGATCGGTTAAAAATAGATCAGACGAGTCCCCGTCAACACCTGCATAGAAAATTTCCCCATCATCCATATGGATTTCAAACACCGTAACTGGATGCTCGCCTAACACCTTCAGCATGCGTCGAACGTTTTTAATTACACCTTCTTTAGGTGCCTGCGCCGTACCTTCGATTGACCTTTCTGCGGCATTAATTTTCCTTCTTGTAGCCAAAACTGCCGCTAAAGTCATCAGGATCAGAGCCAAAAACTCAAGTAAAGCAACAATGAACCATCCGTCTGTAATTTCCATTTTTTTCTCCTTCTTTTTTTGTTTTAATGGTTAAAGTTAAAAGAATTATATATCTAAAAGGTGAGGTGTCAAACTATAGGGCTATTGAAAACTAATATAAAATGGTCGGGGTGGCCGGACTCGAAGACGCGCGTCATACGCGCTTGGTTCTCGTCTGTTTATATATAAAATGGTCGGGGTGGCCGGACTCGAACCGGCGACCTCACGGTCCCGAACCGTGCACTCTACCAACTG
>MEWG01000027.1:35835-38980 GCA_001773295.1 candidate division WWE3 bacterium RIFOXYD1_FULL_39_9 | reverse complement strand
TGCCCCCGGCAGGAATTGAACCTGCATTTCAGACTTAGGAGGTCCGCGTTCTGTCCGTTGAACTACGGGGGCCTGCCATGCGTTATTCTACCAAGTTTTTCTTAATTTAATAATGTATCGTTTGAAAACTGCAAAATCTATGTTTTAAAAGCAAATACCTCTCGACTGTACAACTTTTTGAGCTGTGAACAATCAAGAGGTATTACGAATCGAACTGCAAAAACCCAAGTATTTTACGAACTTATAATGGGTCTTAGATTGCAGGGTTATAGAAGGTGATGAACAACCACCACCCTATAAGGGCCGAGGCAATACCAGCGTAGTACAAAGCGCCACTTCTATCATAGCGATTTTTGGGCCAAACTGTCCCGATAACCGCGCCGACTAGTGCTGCCGGGATTCCTCCGAACTCCGCCACATTCATCCCCCATAGCGCTGTCAGAACCGCACCGACCAAGCCACCTGACAGCATTGCAACCACTACTACGTACAGAAACTTTCCTTTCATTTCTATCTCCTTTTTGTGTTATTTTAATATGATGCCCTATAGTATATCACGCGAAGGCCGTCAGGTCAACCTAGACGGCACCAAGCGCTGCCCTTTTAAAAACAAAACAGGAGTGTATTTCCTTGCGGCCACACACTCCTATTTAACCTGGTTTTTTATCAGGTTCCCCTATCGGTATGGTTGAACTGGTTGAATGAACATCTGGTAAAAGCACCAAAGTAGTCGTCAGAATTCCAACTAAGAAAAGTTCTAGACTCCTGCTTACCGTTTCCGGCGCACCAAATCCCACACCTGTTATCACGCCAAACAGCCCCAAAGTTGTTAAACATACCCAAGCCGCACCAACTGACCTACGATTCGTGTCTCCATTTAATGTCCCCACTACTGTAAAAAGCGTAAGAACAACTTTAGCACTTTCAATTTCCTGGAACATTTGGCCTTTAGAAAGCGTAATAAGGATTTCTAAAAGCGTTACAAGTCCGACAAACACCCACAACGCTACTGCTCCCCCGATTCCTACAACACGCGCTCTACAAACTTCGAAAGACACGTCTGTGCCAGTTCTAACGCTCATGTGAATCCTCCTTTCATTTGTTTATTTTGGGTAAAAAGACTAACGACTTAATTAAACGCAGTTTACCATATTTTCCTATCCGCAACAGTTTTCATGACAATTATAAAGCTAAAATTTAACTTCTATAGGTTGTATTTATTGACGCCACTTGCTAAAATGCGGATAACACAAAAAAATAATCAAAAAAGGAGGAAGAGATGGATATAGGAAGAATTATATCTTCTGAACCAGACATTATGCCTACCGTAAAAAACATGCTTGCCGAAAACATGCAGGTGGTGATCGTACGTTTTAACCACCCGTTAAATGGGCAGGAGCAGGTCGTCTCGGACAGCCTGGAAGAAGTAACTGGCGACGGCATAAGTCCTTGGACTGTAGTTAAGGTCTTCGGCACCGATGAGAAGGTCTGCCGGATGATTGCGGATCATCTGGGGAAACAAGCGAAACTCACTCAGGAAGAACCTGGTATGTGGAGAATCGACCTGGAAAATCTCACATGGGACCAGATTCACCTGAACGAAGTCGACGTTGAGTTTGCGATCCGATGGGAATTCAACGCCGAGACATTGGTGTTTCACAGCGCTATTGAACTTTAAACTGATCGAGCCCCGCTTAATTGTATAAATTAACCGGGGCTCTTTCTTTTTTTGGTTTGCTCTGAACGAAATATCAGGACCTGAACTAGCTAACGAGTAGCTTTTTCGTAGCGCGTTACGTCCAGAATTTTGGGACCGATTAAGTCTGAGTCGAATTCTAAGCCCTCGAGGTGTATGACTAATACCGTCCCATCTTCCTCGAAATAATAGAGCTCGTTCACGACTGCACTTTCGTCAGGCATGTAGGAATAAATTCCATCTACTTCCCGACAGCATACTCGGCCATAGAACGTGTGCTCAAAACTAAGAGCTGCAAGCTCATAAAGGCTTCCGGTGCCAAATGCCCTTCCGCCCCTATACTCCTCTTTTGTCGCCGCCTCGGCAAGCTCTCCGGGCTCGTCAAAAATGAGGTCCAGCCACGTAGTTGATCGCCCGGAAATCATTCCTGTCTTTACCTCCGCTGACATTTCATTTTCGTAAATTTCGACAGGAGCTTCCGCGCACGCAGTGAGCAAAAAGGCAACCAGCAACAGTCCGACCAAAACCAAATTCTTTTTCATTTTACCCTCCAGGTAAGAATGTGCGCCAAAAATCAGCGCTTTTATTGAATATGGCCTATAGTATACTCTGGCGGAGCAAAGCTGTCAACCCAACGGGTACATTCCCGGGGTCAAAGGCGCCCTCAACATCATGTGCAACGTATACGACAAATACAACGTGATAAAAAACGGAATCAGGCTCAGGATCAGCAGAAAAGTTGCTGCGCGCAGCTTCAGTTTAATCAGGTTGTAAAACATCAGGGCGAGCAAAAACATTGCTATGAAGGCCAACATGAGCACGCTTCCTAATGGATGTCTTGGCGCAAACAGCATGATCAATCCTGCTGACAGAATCCATGCCTTTTGCAACCCCGGCACTTCGTCCCACATTTTTTTTAACATACACCACTCTCCTCTTTTTTGTCTTTTGGTTGATTTGTTGCCGATATTATAGCAAATGAATTGAGCTAAACGTAACAGACCCCTCGCATTGATAACTTTTGGATAGTTATGCAAATTTGAAGGGTCTGGTAACAAGGCGGCAGCATTAAGCCTCAACAGTGTCTGCAGCAATACTCAACCAGCCTAAATCATCATCGAACAGCTCTTCTTCATCGCTATGATAGTAAAGGACCAGGATTCTGGGGGTGCCGTTCTGGTCAGAGATGATCTTTCCTTCAGTCCACCCTGTACTAATCGGGAACGCTGATGGAACAAATCTGCGTTCTTCATTCTTCACGCCTTTTTTTGCCCATCCTTCCGGCGGTGTGGCATTACAAAGGAGATCGTTGTGCAAATGGTTTATCTTAAAACCCATTTTTATAAGCACCTCCCTTACATCTTTCCCGTCTTTGTCGTGATACGGCATAAGCCAATAGTCATTTCCAAAATACATGGCACGCTCTCCTTTCATCGTATTTATTTGTTG
>MEWG01000027.1:22525-35824 GCA_001773295.1 candidate division WWE3 bacterium RIFOXYD1_FULL_39_9 | reverse complement strand
ATATTATAACAAAGATACGAATTTAAAAGCATCAAACCCCTCGCATGGACAACATTTTATTGTTATACCAATTGAGGGGTTTGGTTGAGGGTGGTTACACCTAGCTGAAGATCAGATAGTAAATACACCACCCAAGTACGCCGAAGCACGCCATCATGATTAAAAACGGCACACGAACTCGACTGGGCAATCTTTCCATCAGGAAGAATCCTATGATTACTCCAACGATACTACCGCCACCTGGCGAGTTCACGGCCTTTTCGACGCCGGACAGCAGTCCGAATAATACTGTACTGACGAAACCGAAAATCGTCGAAACCACCGCCGCAACCAAAATTCTCGCCTTTTCCTCGGGATACAACTCCCTATTCAACTCTGGACGCTTCATTTTCTTCAATCCTTTCACTACTTTTGTATTATTGATAACTCATAGTATACCATGCGGCTGAGAAAAGTAAAAATGGTTAAAAATGGATATTGGATTGGCGGGATGGTGCGAACATTGATCTGATCACTTTCATGGCGGAGGGAGTGGGATTCGAACCCACGATAACCTTGCGGCTATAGCGGTTTTCAAGACCGCCGCACTAGACCACTATGCGATCCCTCCATAACCATATAGAGCATATCAAAAAGAAGACCTTATTATAAGTCGAAAGTTGGACCTTTGCCACCCTATCCTAACAAAGTTTTGTGGAGCTGATCAAAGATATTTACCACATAAGTGGCAGCATACATAGTATGACAATCATCTCCGGAATCATTTTTAAATGTTAATGGCGCCGTTTTTGAAATAACTTTCTCTTTACCGACTTCGCCTGATATTTCATATTCGTAAGCAGGCTGGATTTCGTAGTCTTCTAAATAATCTGAGGAAACTTCAACTGGAATTGCACTTTCAATAAGTATTTTTGGTATACCGTGGAGATTGAGTGCTTTTTGCATTAATTCTTCGTCTGTTTTTAGTCTCTCGGAAATCGAAAGTATGCCGCTAGCATCGCCCTCTTTTATAACGTATTGCGCCTTTCCGTAACCTGAACAGGTAGAGTTATCACACAACAACTTCACCTGCTTAGCAGAACTGTCGTAACTTAAAATTGACGTAGGACTTAACTTTGTGTTTCTCGATGTCTGACAAATCGGACACACTACCCTACTTTTCATTCTAATGTCAATCAATTCGAGAGGAATGTTTATTAATACAAAAAAATCAGGATCATCCCTGTAGTTAATTAGATCTCTAAAATACAAAGAGTAAGATATTTGATCCAAAGTTCTGGGTAACCCATCAATAAAAAGCCCTTTTTTACCAATCTTATCGATTTCCATTTTCAAAAGTGTAAGTATAAGTTCTGCAGGTACAGAAACCTTGTCAGTAGTTCTACTGCGTAAAGCGGATATTGACTCGTCTATGGACATAAATCCTCTGTAGTTTAGTTTAAGATACTCCAAAACATCTGAAACATCTTCGTCCTTATTCAGTTTTTCATGGAAGCTTCTGACGACGTCCCCTACTGAAATATGTGCAAATCTCTCAGACCCTAATATTTCTTCGACCATCTTGGAGTACATTCCCTTACCGGCTTGTTTCTTAGCTAATAAGTACCCAACAAATGAATTATGATCAAGATATTCTTTTACTTCATCGATCTTAGAACCCAACTTGGCCTCAAAATAAAGCCTTCTTCGGGCGGGATCAGTCAGCACATAAGTTTTACCGTTTGAAAGTATTTTAGAATTGTAATAGTCAAACTTCATAACACTTAGTACAAATTACGATGCGTACATCGACCATTAATACATGTACAGGTCTTCATGCACTCTCTTATATGAAAAAAGTTCATTTTCTTTGAACCAAAGATTAATTTCGGTTGCAGCCTCTTCCTCTGAGCCGGACGCATGAATAAGATTGAAAACTGTTCTTTTTCTTCTGTTGGCAGCTATCGCCGAGTCCAGTGAAAAATCACCTCTTATGGTGCCTGGAGCGGCTCGTACTGGAATAGTTTCGCCTACCAGAGCTCTTACACGTTCTACAGCGTTTACGCCCTCAAACACAACTGCAAGAACAGGGCCGGAGGTTAGAAAATCTACATTCCACTGTTTTACTATCGCGCCCACTTCTATTGGATCGGTTGTGCCCATGTTAGCCATTAAATCAATTCCGTATTTTTCACAGTCATCGATAGTTCTTTGGCCAACTTTACTTTTCCATTCATCTGAATTTGGGTAATGTTTTTCAGCCAGCTCGCTGTCGGCTTGAACTAGTTTAGCTCCGACAATTTTTAATCCTGATCTTTCAAATCTGTGAAGTATTTCCCCAACAATGCCTCTTTTAACTGCATCGGGTTTCATTAAAACTAAAGATTTCTGCAACATATAATCCTTTAATTAACTAGCTACAACGTTCAGTTTATCATTCTAACACAACATCTTTTATATCAAAATCATCTCCAAGATATACGTTCATTATCGAGAATCTAGGTGTTTGAAGGTTTCTTTCGTCCGTTAAGGCCCCTACTACAACATGTTTTAATTCTTTTTTCTCGGGGTCTGAATTAATGTCAGATCGGTGCTGATCCCCGGAAATAATTGCCTGCACATCGGATTCGCGAATTAACTTTAAGAGCTCTACTGCCTGAGCTTTTACAGCAGGCTCTTCTTCCCCATTTACTACACCCATAACTACTTGAAGCTCGGGATGATATAAAGGCTGGGAAAGTAGAACAAAGTCGGCATCGGCAATTTCAGTTTTAAACCAGTTAATTGTTTCTTCGCTTATTAAAGTGTAATTGGCACTATTGTCTAAGAGGACAAATTTTATGCCATTTAAGGTAATGCTGTGGTTGTTTTTCTTGAAAACGGTGTTGAAGTTTTCGGGGCCGACTGTTTTCCATAAATCGTGATCTCCGGGGATTGCAAGATAATCTATCTTGCTTTCGTCCATCACTTTCTTTGCTTCTTCGAGGTCTTCGATCAACCCAAGTTCAGTAAAATCACCTAAAAAGAAGACTTCGCTGGCACTTGTTTCTTTCACCGAAGCTAATGCCTCTCTTAAGTTGTCGAAATCATTATGCGTGTCCGAAAGTAAAGCTATTGTTAACAGCTTGTCGTCTTCGTTATGACTAATCTGCTCCTCCTTGTCACCTTCTGGAGCATCTGGATCTGTGCTATCTTGGGATCTATCTGCGTCCAACACTTTGGTTTCACCTATTCTTGAAACAAATTTACCTGCAACCTCACCGAGCTGATCCTCATCTATATTAAATTTATCAAAAACAGGCTCAAGATAACCAAGCAGTTTCTCAGAATCAGCATTAGAAAGACCTTTAACAAAAAATGAAATACTTAGTACAAATACTGTTAGCACTACAATAGCCATAAACGACCTTAGCAGTCTGTACGTGAAATTGTTTTTTGATGTACTTTTCTTTGTCTTAGTCATCTCTACTTATATTATAGTGCACAATTCAAATTTTAGAGGTAAAAAACAGTAACTTACATCTTTTCCGGCACATCTATTCCTAATAGGAACAAGCCGTTTTCCACTACCTGCTTTACTCCGAAACATAAGCTCAAACGGAAGTTTTTTAGCTTCTCGTCCTCTGCGTTCAAAATAGGCATATCATTGTAAAAAGCGTTAAATGACTTAGAAAGCTCGAATAGGAAATCGCAGAGTATGTTTGGCGAAAATGAGGTTGCCGATTTTTCTACTATTTCCGGGAATTTGTAGATTGTTCTGAGTAAATCCATTTCTCTACCGGATAGCTCCAATGAAGAATTATCAAGTTTTTCAAACACTCTGTTATCGACTCCGGATTTTGAAAGAACTGAGTTTGCTCTGACATATGCGTATTGAACGTACGGACCGGAGTAACCTTTCATGTCCATAGCCTCATCGAGATCAAAGATTATGTCTTGGAAGGTGTTTGGGCGCAACATCTGAAACTTAATCGCGCCGTTTCTCACAGTCCTAAGGTACTCAAAGTTACCGTAATCGGCCGAGAGTTTGTCATCCACCATTTGAATCAGGTCGTCTACTTTGATTCCCCACCCTTTTCTGCCTTTCATGGCGTAAAAGCCCTTCTCATCCGATACATCCATCCCCAATACTTTCGCAGTATTTTTTGAAAGATAAACAAAACCATAATTGATATGTTTCATATTTTTGGATTGTTTTGAATAACCCAAAAAGTCTAAGGCTCTCTTAACAACGTCTATTGCATATGTCTGCTCACTACCGATAACGTCGTACACATAATCAACTTTGCTAAATGAGACTCCGGAATTTTGATCGGCAGGTAGGGAAGACGTAACCCATAAATCCTTCTTTTGGGTGTCCGTTGACCATTTCTTGTAGCCAAAATCTATGTCCAAAAGGCCGTATTTCCACATGTGGTAAGCAATATCTTTTCCGGTATAAGTTGGAACTCCGTTCGAACGAACGATAATTTTATCCTCCTCGACTTCGTCCTCACTGTCTTCTGCCACTTTGTTTTTTGTTGAATCTTCCTGCGCAAGCCTTACTAACCAACACCCCTGAGATTTTCCTTCTGTGGCGTAATAAACATTTGGGTTGTTCTTGAGCATTTCGAAGGCTTTCTTCCAAAGCTCCAACATTAAAATATCGGATTCGTAAATGACAACGTCGTAGTCAAATCCTAACTCTTGGAAGGTTTTCAGCTGATCTAAAAGGATTTTATTTGCCAACTTACTTTGTTTCTGGAACTGTTCGCTTCTTGGGTCTTCAAGTTTTAATAGTAACTCCTGTCTTTCTTTTTGAAGTTCCGGATTGTCTGTAATTCTGCTTTCCATTTCTGCGTAAACATCCCAAGCATAGTGATCGAATTTCTTGTAACTTTCCGGCTTGATCTCCTTTACTTTGTCCATACCCATTGAAGAGGTGACTACTTGCACTCCGACATTATTTGCGTAATACTGAACCTCCACATTGAAGCCCAAATTTTCGTAGGCTCTTTCAAGAAACTGACCTATACATGCGTTTCTAAGGTGACCTACATGAGCTGCTTTATTCGGATTTACATTTGAATGCTCCAAGGCAATCCGTTTTCCACCTCCGATATCACTAGACCCATAGCTCTTCTTATCGGTTGCGATTGAGATGGGTACATACTTTAACCAAACATTAGAAATAGTGAAATTTATAAAGCCCGGGTTTACAAAATCAATTTTTTCAAAAATAGGTGTGTTTGTTGTAGGGTCAACTAACGACTCTTTTACCTCTGATAACTCATAGGATAGTTTTTTGGCAATTTCAAGAGGACTCTGCTTAAGTACCTTTGACAAAATAAAGGATACATTTGTTGAAAAGTCGCCAAAATCCCTGTTTTCAGGGTGCTCGACAATAAAGGCTTCGACTTCAACGCCATATACCTTTTTCACTGTACTTACAATATTTTCATGTATTAATTGCGCTATATTCATAGTCTTTTGCATCATAACACTCCGGAAATATTAAACTCAATAGTGCCACTTATATCCGTACGCACTACTTTGCAGCCAACCTGCTCCAAATCTTCTACCTGCCGCTTGTCCGGATGTCTGTATCTATTATCCAACCCTACAGATATAACACAATACCTAGGTGAAAGTGATCTATAGAAGTCAATATTTCTACCATCGGCCGAACCGTGATGTGGAACTTTTAGAATTTCCAGATCTCCATCTATATGCTTTTTATAGAGCTCTTTATCAATTTTGGAAAATATCTCGCCACTCAGATCCCCGGTAAAAAGAGCTTCAAATTTTCCGGCATCGAGAAGAAGAACTGTCGAAATATCGTTTATGTTGTTTAGGTAGGTTGCGTTTTTCAAAAAGGTTTCATCCGGCCAAAGAACTATAAATTTTACCTTACCGAAGTAAAAGGTATCTCCGGATTTTAAATGCGCAAAATTGAAGTTTGTAATTTTCTTATCTGAACTTAAATGTTGAATATTTTCCAAAAAAACTTCACTGAGCTTCGAGGAGTAGTAGACGTCGTTAAACGTAACTAAATTTGGTTTGCATCTTTTTAGGATTCTATTTATTCCATATAAGTGATCTGCGTGCGGATGTGTAACTACTAAAGCATTGATATTACATCTGGGAAACACGAATTGCTTGCTTAAATACCAATCTACATCCCAGTTATCTCCCCCATCTATCAACATAGAACCTGAATTACCCGAGTTAATTAAAATTGCGTCCCCTTGACCGACATCCAAAACCTTAATAGACAAGTTATTGTTAACGTTTTGTGTCCAAAGTACAAAAAATCTTATGGCATAAAACACTGTTATCACAACTAAAACCTTGGTTATTTCAGATTTCATTCACGGACACTTATTAAACTTTAACTTTAGCCAAACTAATATAATTCCAACAGCAATGTAATATGCCGCGAGTTGTAAAAATGTTAATTTGTACACTACTGAGGCAAACGGCAATCTTCCGAACACTTCAATCAAAAACACAAATGTATCTAAAAAAGGAAAAATTAGTATTCCGGCTAATGACCCCAGTTGCTCAGAGATAAATACACACGTTAAAAGCAAAAAACCCAAAATAGTTGAGATGGGAATTGTCCAAAGTGAAAACATGTTTGCAAGTGGACTTATTAAACTGATCTCGCCGAAGTAATAAGATATTATTGGCCAAACAAGGACTTGTGCTGACAAAGATGCAGTTAGATCTTGGATTAACATATTTTTGGACAACTTTAATTGCTCAAATAACATATGAAAATACATGCTAAACATAAACAAACCAAGCGTTGCTGTAAAACTCAAAATGAAACTTAGGTTAGTTAGATACAAAGGATTGGCTATTAACATAATTAAACTGGAAGCAACCAAGATTTGAATAATAGGTATGGCACGACCTGAAATCTTACCTAGACCTTGAAAAAGACTCATAACAAAAGCGCGGACTACCGGCGGGTTGAATCCTGTGACAATTGTATACAAAAAAAGACAAAGATAAATAATTACAAAATCTTTACGGCTGTATTTATTTCCCACAACTCTGACAATGAATGATAGTACAAGACTTATATTGAAACCAGATACAACTACCACGTGTAAAGTACCGGTCTTCTTTAAGTAACTGTTAAACAGTCTATTTTCGCCAATGTCATCAAAACCCAAAGTAAGACCTAAGAGTAAGTCGGAGTGTGGACTTGGCAGTATTTTTGACACCCTACTGGATACTTTTTCGTACAGTAACATTCTTAATTTAACCAATTCTGGATAAGTTTGGGCGGATTCGTGGACGTTCTTACTGACATCACTTTGTATGTTATATTGTGTCAGTAGCCTCCATCCCAACACAACAATTAATATAATTATGATGAAAGGTCTTCCTGTCATTCTATGACAATTAATTCAACGAACTTGTCTATTACTTTTTCAGAAAGCCCGGACCGTTCTCTAAAATCATCAATCGTTTTATATGGCATGTTCTGTAGTATCTTGTCAGAGTATGTTTCTCCTACCCCAGGTAATTCCATGAGCTGCTCTTTTGTACTTTTATTAATATTTAGTTTTTCAGAATAATTTGAAGTCTCGGCACTGACTGCCGAAACAGATGAATCTGAACTTTTGTCTACCTGCCCTACTACCTTCTCTAAATCCTCCCAAAGAAATGGGATATAAATTTTATCAGCGTCCTCCAGCTTCCTGGCTAAATTTAAATTTTTTGCAACCCATGTAACGGAACTTGAAGTTTCAAAACCTCCGGCATCGTTAATCAGATCCACAACTAATGAGTTTATCGGCAACTTGTATACTCCCGGCTTTTGAACAGCGCCTGAGATATCTACATAAACATATTCGTCGGAGCTTCCCTCTTCAATAACTACATCACCTAGCGACTCAACTGACACAGAGGATTCGTTTAAGAAATTGCTCTGAAGGTAAAACGCTGCTCCGACAACAAACACCGTAAGTAAGGCAACAATAATTAACTTCTTTGAATTTAAGAGCTCGAGCATCACTACACTCTATTAAAAAGACACAAAAATCCAATACGGCAGTCCCTAGTCCTGCTAGAAATTGCTTCATTTACAATAATTACCGCATAATTCCCGATAGTTACCGGCTGTGTTTGCAGTCAAGAGCAGCAGTAAAACTATCTTTTACCGCACATTAACCGCAGATATGCCGGCAGACAGCTTTAAAACAACCCGACAATAACTATACTCATCAAAAAAAACCAGTATTTAGTTGTAAAAATGGAAGATTACTCCTCGATTGCTTTTATTATGATCTCTCGAAACACCTTACTCCTCTTGAGATCCTTAATAAGGGAAATAAACTTGGCATCGTTAATTCGATAAAAAACTTCTCTACCTTTCTTATCGTTCTTCAAAAAACCTAACAAAGCCAACACTCTCAAGTGATGGGACGCGAGATTTTCTTCTACATTTAGTTTTTCGGCAACTTGGGTAACATTGCGCTCACCGTCGCATAAGTATTTTAGAATCTTTAATCTATTGTCATCAGAAAATGCTTTGGAAACTTTGGATAACAACATGACGACACTATACAATACTGATTGCACTAATGCAATCCATATGCGTTAGTTATCGGTCCCGATACTGCAAAGCTTCTGCAATATGCGCAGAAGTGATAAGCGCATTGTGTTCTAAGTCCGCAATTGTCTTAGCGATTTTAATTATTTTAAAATAGGATCGCGGAGATAGCGCAAACCTTTCCATTGCTTGGTGTAACAGTATTTCTGCCTGCGAATCCATTGTACAAAAGTGTTTGATGTGAGAATTGGTCATTTCTGCATTGGTATATATTCCTATTTTTGAAAACCTCTTGGCTTGAATCTTCCTTGCTTCGGTCACCAGAGCTCTACTCTGATCTTGACCAGTACCGTCGGACAAACATTTAGTAAACTCCAGTACCTCTTTATCTGACAATGGAACAGTTTTGGCAAAAAGATCTATTCTATCCAAAATAGGACCTGATAATCGTCTTTTATACCAACTAATCTTGGCCGCAGAACAAACGCACTCTTTTGTAGGGTGGCCGGAATACCCGCAGGGACACGGATTACACGCTCCTACAAGCATGAACGAGGCCGGGAAGCTAGCTGTGGTTCTGCTCCTAGTCAAATTTATGTATCCGTCCTGAACAGGCTGTCGAAGTGCTTCTAAAATGTTTCTAGAAAATTCCGGCATTTCGTCTAGAAATAAGATGCCGCGATGAGCTTTAGTTATCTCCCCAGGTGAAATTGGGTTTCCGCCGCCAATTACACCTGCAAATGATGATGTGTGGTGCGGAGATCTGAAAGGTCTACGTTTTATCAGAGGCTCTTCTTGATTTAGTTCGCCGATGTAGGAATAAATCTTTGTTACCTCAAGACTTTCCTCTTCTGACAAGTCGGACAAAATCTCCGGCAAGGCTTTAGCGAGCATCGTCTTTCCAGTACCCGGCGTTCCGGTTAGTAAGAGATTGTGTCCACCTGCAGCACTGATGACTAGTGCCCTCTTTGCCTGAACCTGTCCTTGAATCGAATCTAAGGTATTCTCAATACTAGCCGGAACCGATTTATCTTGCACGCGAGCTTTATCATATTTTGTCGCAATATTAGACCCGTATTGTAAATGCTTAAATAAATCGTCCAAATTCGATATTCCAATCACCTCTACTCCGTTTAACATCGAAGCTTCAGTTACATTTGGACTTGGAATATAAATTCTTCTGAACCCAGTCTCTTTAGCAAATAAGCCAAGTAAAAAAGTTCTTGCAGTAGATCTTAGAGAACCATCCAACGACAACTCACCGAAAAATAGCGCATCCTCACTTATTTTTATGTTTTTTTGAGCACAAAATATTCCTACAGCGATAGGAAGATCATAATATGTTCCCTCTTTGTGAAGGTCTGCTGGGGCTAAATTGACAGTTATCTTTTTATCTCTAAAGTCATAATTTGAACTTAAGAAAGCTGTTTTTACTCTTTGTTTGCTTTCCTCAACGGATTTGTCAGCTAGACCTACTATGTCAAAGGACGGCAGGCCTCTATTGTTAACGTACACCTCGACAGTTACTTCTACCGGTGTTATCCCCCTGAATGAGATGCATTTAACTTTGACGAGCATGGTAGAAACCACTTTCTTCGTAAATTAATCCTTTTATAGTTAAAATAGTCAGCAAAGCGGAAATTTCAGATGAAGAAAAGTTAAGTTGCGAGCTTAGAACATCAGTATTCGCAGGATTATCTTTTAGTGAAATATAAAGTAGTTTTTCCTCATTTGTTAATTGGGATATTAGATCATTCTCGGCATCTTTAGTATTTTCTAAACCTAATAAAGTGTTTATTTGACGACTTAAATAAACTGCTCTGGCAAATTTGTGCAATATCTGCAAATTGCCTACACTACTGCCTGCAAATATACTGACAGGAATTGTCAGCACCTGTTTACCAAATTCGTTAGCATAATGAGCGGTGATCAATGAGCCACTATTTTCACCGGCCTGTACAACTAACAGCGCGTCACACAATCCTGCAATAATTCTGTTTCGATTCGGGTATGTCCATTTTTTAGGCGCAGTAGTTCCTTCATATTCTGACATAATTAACCCTCCTTGCTCTAATATCCTTTGATATAAAAAATAATTAGATGTAGGATGAATAAGCTCGATACCACAGGGTAAAACCGCGATTGTTGGTATACTACGATTAAGACTTTCCTTGTGTGCTTCTGTATCGACTCCGTACATAAATCCGGACACAGTTGTAATTTCATTAACAAGTAAATTTGTAAATAAATGAACAAGCGCTGATTTGGAATATTCAGAAATTTTTCTACTCCCCACTACTCCAAGAATTTTTCGATTCATGATTCCGCTGTCTATGTCACCCTTAATATAAAGCCCTTTAGGAGGATTTTTAATTAGTTTCAAAGATTGAGGATACGCAGTAGAGTCAAAATCTACATAATAGGAACTGAATTTACTCATATCGTAATAATTTATATTGGTTAACACATTTAACAATCGGGTACATTCTATCCACAGTAGCAAACCACTTGCATGGTGTGATATGATCCAAAAAGTCAATTGAAATATATGGAAAATCTAATTAGCGTAGAAAATCTAATAGAACAAGCCAAAAAACGTGGAATAGATTTTGGTAAAGGTGATCCTTATAACAGGCTTAGATACTACACAAAAATCGGTTGGATGCCTCACATGTTCAGAAAAAAAGATAGCGTCGGAAATATTAGAGGTCACTACCCCCTTTGGGCAGTTGAGAGATTAATTGCAATCGAGGAGCTCAAATCTAAGGGCAGCTCAAACGATGAAATATACAAAAGTCTTCAGATAAAAAACAGATTTCAGGACTTCAAAAACGCTGTAATGACAACAGAAGGTCGTAATCAATTAATAACTTACCTTTCAATTATCCTGCTGGTCTTGATACTTTCTAACGAACTCGGAATCGTAACTTTGGGCAAAAATAAGGCCGAACTCGGCACAATAGACAGCAGCCTACCTAAGCAAATTATGGATAGCGGTACTGCATTTGTTCCAAAAAATCAGAGAAAAATATATATTGAAACTAAACTAATTAAGTCGAACTCAAAAGTGTACGTTACATTTAATCAAGAGTACCTTCCTGCAGTACGATACTGGGTTTCAGAAATAAAAGATTACGACGGATTTGTAGTTGAACTCGACACACCTGTGTTTAATAACAGCGAGTTCAGTTGGTGGATAACTAATTAACCGCACCACTCCGCATTCTCGTTACGAGAATTACCCCCTTGACACTAGTTAAGATAAATGAATAAATTAATGTATGGAAAATTCAAATAACAAAATACTTATACTCGAACGATTCTCTATTTTTATTAATGTTGCACTAGGATTACTACTTCCTCTATTCTTCTTACCTACTACAACTGAATTCTTTGAATACAACAAAATGGCTTTATTAATAACTGCAACTGTATTAATGGTTGTATTGTGGGGAATCAGAATTCTATTAGGTCAAAAAATTGAGCTGGTTAAATCAGCATTAGATATCCCACTTCTGGCCTTCACAGCAATCTTTATTCTGGCTACAATTTTCTCGTTAAACAAGAATACAAGTATATTCGGTAGTCAGGGAAGGTGGTTTCCTAGCCTCTTTGGAATCATCACACTTGTAATCTATTACTACATAAACACACCAAACATGAAACATCATCTTGCAATCAGATGGTCAATGTTGGGTTTAATTTTCGGATCAACATTAGCCACACTCACAGCAATCTTAAGCTACTTTAATATTTTCTTGGGCAGCGAAGCTTTCTTAAGAACACCGAATTTTAATACAACAGGATCTGTAACAACTATAGTTAGTCTGGCAGCGTTCTCAATAATACTGGCGTTAGCATATATCACCTATGAAAAAAGATTGCCAATGCAGATTATCCTAGCTAGCACAACAGTCTTAAACTTATTTTTCATTGGACTTATAAACTCAATAGTGGGATGGGTAATCCTTGGTGTCGGACTTATCTCATTAATAGTATTTGTAGATATCGCAAGATTCTTTGCACAAAAGTTGGTATCAATGGTAACTCTTGGAACATTATTGGCAGTGCTACTTGTAACAATATTGCCTACAACAAGAGAAGTAATTGTTAACGCAGCATACCCACTTGAAATTGCTTTACCGGTTAAAGAGAGCTGGGTCGTAAGTTCCTCATCAGTTCAGGACTACCCCCTACTCGCTACAGGTCCTTCTACATTCCATCTTAACTTCACAAGATATAGACCACTTTCACTAAATGCCGGTGATTTATGGAATATAAGATTTGATAAACCGTTCAACGAGATATTAAACACATTAGCTACAATGGGAATTCTAGGTTTAGTTGCCCTCCTATTCCTAGGCTCGAGAATATTGAACTTAGCAGGTAATGCCAGATTCTCTTCCGACGAAGCCGGGCTAAGCAAAATTGCCGCAGTAGGAACAGTAACTGCAGTATCTTTCTTCTTCGTGACTTACGCGACTGTACTAAATACTTTCGTGCTGTTCTTTATGTTAAGTTTATTTGTGGCAGCAAGTGTCATAGTTGAATACGGCAAACTTGGAGAATTGGTCACACTTAGTTTCTCTTCGTTCGCGGCTGTTTCAACAATTGGCGAAGCAAGTGCGCTGAAAAAGGAGTTCATTAATTTCATCGCCGCTATACCTGTAATTGCGTTAGTGTTATTTGGACAATATACATTTTCCAAAACATATCTTGGTGAATTCTATATGAGAAAAGCTATCGTAGCTGCTATAAACAGCGAAGCTACT
>MEWG01000027.1:19476-22475 GCA_001773295.1 candidate division WWE3 bacterium RIFOXYD1_FULL_39_9 | reverse complement strand
TTCTTACCACACAGCTTATGCACAAACAAACCTGGTCTTGGCGAATGCTTTAGCAGGTAAAGCTGATATCACTGACGCTGAAAAACAGACCGTGCAAACATTAATCGCCCAAGCAATCAGAAGCTCAAGAATGGCAACGGAAGTTGTAAATCCATTAAACGTAAATAACTGGCAAACACGCGGACTGATCTATAGAAGTATAGCTGGAGTCGCCCAGAATGCAGCTGAGTGGTCAATTGCGTCATATAACAACGCAATACAGCTTGACCCTACTAACCCTTCACTGAGACTTGAATTAGGAGGTATCTACTTTGCAGCAAATGAATATCTTGCGGCAGCCAACCTCTTCAGACAGGCTACAGCTCTTAAACCAAATTACGCTAACGCACACTACAACTTTGCACAAGCTCTCCTTAAGCTAAATGATCCGGTCAACGCTAAGGCAGAGTTAGAAATAACTAAGAGTTTGTTGTCTCAAGATACAGAGGATTACTTAATAGTTGAGCAGGAAATCGCAGCACTTTCAACGGCTCCTGAAGTCGCAGGCGCTGCCTCCGATAAACCAACTGTTGAGGAAATAGCCGGACCTAGCCAACAAACCGGCCAGAACCAGCCCCCTCTCAGCAACCCAGAGGAGCAGAATAACCTAAATAACGAGAACATTAACGTTGAAGATCTGCCGAAAAGTGGGAATCAATAAGCTTTAAGCAACTAACTGATAAAAAAAGGCCCTGGGGTAAAACCTAGGGTCTTTTTGACCCGCCGAACAATATAACCTATAATACTGCAATCAAACCAAAAAAGGAGTAAAAAATGGACGACATATTGGATCACCCTCTGATTGTGTGTTTAGTTCTCTTCGGCGCTATGTTGGCTGCCATCGGCGGTTACCAAACTGCTTGGTTACCAAACAATTGGTGTGTCGGACTCGCCGTGCTGGTTTTGGGCTTAAACTTTGGGCCAATTGTGGCTGCACAGAGCATTTTAAAGTCGAACGGTTATGAACCCGATTATTCACTTCCCTGGATGAGGGTGGGCATGGAGATCGGGTTCGGATTTCTGGCGGGCTGGGTATTTGGTCTTTTCCAAATCCTTACCGGCGTAACCGTTCCGTTGTTCTGAACCTTAACCCCACGTGAACATGCAAAACAAATCGAGACTAGAGATAACTCAGTTAAGATGCGTTTGTAGGTTCACGTGGGGACATTCATTTTAAATGGGGATTTTGGTGGACCGTAGCGGAGTGTGGCTTACGCCACTGAAGACGAACCCGCTTCGTAGATTCATCCTTGTCAGTCTTCAAAAACAGAACCTCCACCTCGCTGCACTCGGTGAAGAACCTGTTTTTGGTGGACCGTAGCGGAGTCGAACCGCTGACCTCTTCCATGCCATGGAAGCGCTCTACCAACTAAGCTAACGGCCCCTGCACACATTTCATTGAGCGCTAACTTACGACGCTTCGCGTCTAAAGCTAACGTCCCAAACAATCTCGGCAAGAAATAACATTAGACATTATATCTTCATTGCTCCGCGATATCTACCCTATTGTGCTTGAAAACCATCCTTCTGTTAGGTAGATTATTCAAATCGTAAAGCTTCACCGGCGTGGCTGTCTGGAACTCCACTTTTTTATCTATTTTAGCCAGAGCTTCATCCAACTTTTCCAATAAATGCTCGATTCCCTCGCCTGTAACACCTGAGATTCCAAAAACTTCGATCTTTTTCTTTTTGAATTCTTTCTGAATTTTTTTAAAAGCCTCAGCAACCTCTGTAACATCCATTTTGCTAATAACAAGTATTTCGTACTTATCTGTTAAACCTTTGCCGTACTGCTCAAGTTCATTTCTGATGGTTGCGTATTTGTCCAGCGTACCTTGTACCACGTCAATCTCCATACCTATAAGGTCGGAAGGATCAATCAAGTGCAGTAAAATCCTTGTTCTTTCAACGTGACGTAAAAACTCATCTCCCAGTCCTTTTCCTTCTGATGCGCCTTCTATTAGACCTGGGATATCGGCTAAAACAACAGTTTTACCGCTCTTTAACAAAGCTGTTCCTAAATTTGGGCTTAAAGTAGTGAAGGGATAGTCGGAAACTTTGGCGTTTGCTTTAGTTAAAATATTTAAAAGGGTGGACTTGCCTGCATTCGGAAGTCCGATTATACCTACATCAGCAACCAACTTTACTTCTAGTCTAATGTTTTTAACACCTCCCAAAACACCTTTTGTATATTGAGTTGGTGTCTGGTTTGTAGAGCTTCTAAAACGAAAATTGCCTACTCCTCCGCGGCCGCCGGAAGCTGCCAAGAATAACTTACCTTCCTCGTTCATATCAGCGATTAAAACCTCATCATTTTCTCTGAGTTCGTAAATTAATGTACCTACAGGTACTTTGACATGAAGATCTAGTGTATTTTTGCCGGACATTTTCTTTTTACCGCCGGCCTGTCCATCTTCTGCAGCAAGGATAGTTTTTGACTTAAAGTCCATTAATGTTGCCATGTTGGCATCCGCCACAAAGTAAACATCCCCGCCTTTTCCACCATCTCCGCCGTCCGGACCACCTTTTGGCACGTATTTCTCGTGCCTAAATGAGACCTTTCCGTCGCCTCCGTTGCCAGCTTTAATTTGTATTTTAGCTACATCTATCATGTTAATTAGTATAATTCAGCGGGTTTTGCGCAACACCGTTGAAATTAAGTATAAAGTGAACGTGCGGTCCCGTGGATCTTCCGGTGTTACCCATTAGACCTATTACCTGCCCTCTTCCAACATTCTGACCATATCCTACGTCAATTCTACTCATATGACCATAGATGCTCGAATAACCGTTACCGTGGTCTATTCTTACATGTAAACCAAGGCCGTAAGGATCCCAACCTGCTCTAACTACTTTGCCGCCAGTACAGGCAAAAATCGGAGGCATGCCGCCACCCCAAGGTGTGGCTATGTCCAAGCCATTGTGGTACCAAGCAAAGTATTGCGTGATTATACGCACGG
>MEWG01000027.1:9862-19442 GCA_001773295.1 candidate division WWE3 bacterium RIFOXYD1_FULL_39_9 | reverse complement strand
AGAATAGGCTCGGGCACCTTTGCTCCTGGAATAACAAGTTCTGTACCTGCAGCAAGTTTTGAAGTATCAAGAACGTAGTTGAAATCCGCAATAGCTTGCGGAGGGACGTCATATTTTGACCCAATAGAACTAAGTGTATCGCCGCTTTTAACTGTGTGTATTAAACCTGATACTGGTGGAATAGTAATTTCCTGTCCGACTTTTAGAACAGTATAATCTGTAAGGTTATTAACATATTTAAGAGCGTCAACTGAAACTTTAAATTTTTCACCAATAGCAGAAAGTGTATCCCCTCCTTCAACTTTGTATGCGACTGGCTCTGTACGTTTTCTAATATCCGGAATGGTAGTTGTTGCGATTTCTTTTTTTGGAATTATTGGAGAAGTGTTGGTAAGATAATCCGCATTGACCTCTTTATCAATAACAAAGGTTAGACTGCTTAAAACCTCTCCGAACATAAAAACAATAAAGCCTAGTGAAATTACAACAGTTGTGGCGATCGGTCGTCCGAGCTTTCCTCTGGACCAAATTAATTTCCTGACAATAAATGACTTAGCTAGAGACGGTAATTTGAAGAGATATTTTATTAGGGCTACAAAAAGTAATGAAAGGGCCCAAAGTTTGCGCACCGTGTATAAATACAAGGAGCTAAAAAACCCCAACCACGCCTTCCAGAGTCTTTCTAGTTTCGTGTGTCCCCCGGGTTTGAAACCTTCAAAGCTAAGCTGAAAGAATCTTTTCGACTTGGGTCTTTTGATAGTGAAAATCATATGTATGTTGGTCGAACCATTATATCTTTTTACACACTGATCCGCGAACTACGAAAGATATTTGGCATGTCGACTGTGGTTTCATTGAGCCTTATGCAGGTTGTCGAAGAATTCTTTATTAGTCTTAGTCTTTTTTAGTCTTTCAATCACTAACTCAGTTGAATCTCTGTCGTCAAGTAAATCGACCATTCTTCTTAGTCTAAAGACTTTCTCAAGATCTTCTTTGTTTAAGAGATACTCCTCATGTCTAGTGCTACTGGATTTAATATCGATTGAAGGGAACACTCTTCTTTCGGCAAGTGTTCTGTCTAATCTTAATTCCATGTTACCGGTACCTTTGAATTCCTCAAAGATTACGTCATCCATTCTTGATCCGGTATCTACTAAAGCAGTTGCTACTATTGTAAGGCTTCCGCCCTCTTCGAATTTTCTTGCGGCTCCAAAAAAGTGTTTTGCAGGATACAAAGCAGCGGGGTCAAAACCTCCGGTCAACGTTCTACCTGATGGAGGAGCTACCATATTGTAAGCTCTAGCAAGTCTGGTTATAGAGTCCATTAGAATTACAACATCTTTGCCGGATTCAGCTAATCTTTTGGCTCTTTCCAAGCAAATTTCGGATATTCTTGTTTGCTCGTCAGCTTTTTCGTCAAAGTTACTAGCAAATACCTCACCTTTTACACTTCTGCTAAAGTGAGTAACTTCTTCTGGCCTCTCACCTATCAAGGCTACAAGCAAGATAACTTCCGGATAATTTGTGGTGATACCGTTAGCAATGTCTCTTAAAAGCCAAGTTTTACCTGCTTTAGGAGGGGCAACAATGATAGCTCTTTGTCCACGTCCGATAGGTGCAATTAAGTCTATTAATCTGGTAGAAATTACATCGGGAACCGTTTCCAACTTCATCCACTCATTAGGGAAAATTGGAGTTAATTTTGAGAATATCGGTCTCTTTCGAGCTTCTTCTGGATCCATGCCTTCTACAGATTCCACGCGTAAAAGTGAGAGGTATCTTTCACCCTCTTTTGGAGGACGCGCATATCCGGCGATTAAGTCGCCCATTCTAAGGTTAAATCTTCTAATCTGGGACTGGCTTATATAAACATCTTTTGGTAATTCAAAATCTGAAGTATTAACAATTGTTGTTTCTTGTCTAATTACTCCGTAGTCGGGTAATATCTCCAACATGCCTTTAATAGAGATTACTTCCCCGTTGTAGTAGGAAGAATCCCCGTTTGTCTGACTTGACTGGCCATTGGTTTGACCGTTTGTCTGACCGTTAGTTGAACTGGAATATGAATTAGCATACGAATCGGTCGGTTTGCTATAACTGGATCTTTGAGTTCTAGTGTTGGGCCTGCTTGAAGTCCTAGGTGATCTTCTATAAGTGCTTTCCGAAGAACCCTGATCTGTGCGCGCAGTAGTTACTGTGGGAACAGGGGCATCTACAGGCATTACTGCTGTATTCAAATTTGGTGTCTCTTCAATCACTTCTGTTACTTCTTCATCTTTTTGTTTTTTTACAGGCATATAGTTTTATCAATTAGATCCATAACGACCCAAAGGTGTGGTTATAGACTTTATTGGTTTCAGCTTAAGAAATTTATACTTGCAGGCATTAGAATGTTTTAGAATCCAAAAATTCTAAAGATGGGAGATAGCCACTGCCCCGTGCTACCTCCCAACTTCAAAATTCTTGTATTACTTAGTCAAAAGTTCTGCCTTAACAACTAATCTTTTATTGTATGTAGATTGTCCGGGCAACCAAATACCTCCGCATGTAATTAAGGTCATAGTTGAGCTGTTTTCTTCATTTTCAAAAATCTGCAATCTGGTGGGATCGTTGATATCTACGTAAAAGGAGTCCTTAACAATGTAAGTGTAACTCTTCTCGTATCTGTCCAATACAGTCAATTTATCATCAACTTTAACATTTTTCAACTCCCAAAAAGCCGCCGGCTGCCCAAAGTTGGTATCGTAATGGGCATTAATTATCATGTTTCCTGTTTGGCCGGGCTTAGCGCCTTGTTCGTACCAGCCACCTTCATTCCAGTTAACCGGAGATAAAAGCATGCCGGATTCATCTACACCAACCATGATTAACTCCACATCCAGCTTCTTATCCTCAGTAAACAATCTTTTGGGTTCGGTAAAAATAGGCTCTAACGCTTCAGCGAAAGCAGATTTGTCATTAACTACTGAAATATCCGATTCTGTTGTTTCGTCACCCGCTGAAGCTGACTTAATATAGTTCGCAATGTCATTAAAGTTATTGTCTACACCTACAACTCTAGAATATCCACTAAGGTAAAAACCGCTTATTAAAAAGATAATCGGGGATAAAATTGCAATTCCTAACCCCACTCTTTTATCTAGGATTAACTGCTCTAAATTGTATTGTATTCTATATTTGAGATTCATTGTGTTTGTAATTTGAGATTTGTAAGTAAAGTGTATTCTAGTCTTGGGCCGGAAACAGAATGGTCGCGTAAGGCGGGGGCCAAACCCAACCATTCTATTCCCGGCCCAAGAGTGTAACTTTTACTCAAGTGTGTAATGCAGAACTAGCCTGCTAACAGCCGATAATTAGGCTGATTTCTTGCTCTTTTTAATAAGAGCACCGAGTACGATTAATCCTGCACCGGCAATACCAGTCTCGATAGGAGTTCCTGTTTTAGGAAGTTCCTTGATCTTTTCTTTATCGCCTCTTTTCCAGCATACAGCTGCATCATCGGCGCCTTCAAAATCACCGTCAAAGTATAATTCAGCCTTGTTTATAGCGCATTTATGAAATGTGCCATCTCTTTCTCTTTCCTTATCTTTCAACTTCACGGTGAGATAAAAGGTCTTTTTATCACCAGCCTTGAAATTATCCCAATTCTCTTCAGGCTCATCCTCACTGTCTTTATCAAGTTTAAGCTCGTCAGGTAAGATATCTTTCATCTTCATGTCATCAAATTCCATGTCGTCAACATCTACATCATCGCTTGTTACATTATTAGTAACTTCAATCTTAAAGTAGATTTCTTTATCGTTTTCATCATCGTCGTTAAGATCAATGGTTACTTCTTCTCTCCAGGTTTCATCACCTTCAAGTTTTACCCATTTTCTGATCTTAAAGCTTTTGTTAATGATGCAGGTTTCGCCTCCACCATAGGTTGTATCACACTCTTCAGCGGAAACGCTTACTGTGGATAAAACTAAAGCTACGGCAAATAAGCCTGTAACTGCTATTAATTTTTTAGTATCTTTGTTAAATAAGTTCATTGTTTTATTCCTATACCTATATCCTCTTTAAAACAAAAAGGACGTAAATATACGGTTTTGGCAGGAAACTTTGGGCCGTAATAACGGCCTAAAAGGCATATAAACCTTTATGTCGGGTATTATACCCTATAATGCTTGTAGTGTCAATACTATAGGACGCTTATAGCCTTGGGGGGGGGAGCGACGAAAAATTTCCATTTAAACCAAAAAAGACTTGCGCGATGGATATACCAATCGAACAAGCCTTTTTTTGTTGACAAGATGGGCTACTTTAAAGTAGCTGCATATGCCAACAGATCTGCTACGTCACGTGCGCGCCAGAAGTTGTAAGAACGCACTTTTGAGGTTGCAACTTTCGGTCCGAGGGTTACAATGAAATACGATTCAGAATCGTACCCACTGAACGTGGACTTGTAGTGCACACCTCGGTAATCAGCCTCCCAGGTCAGCCCGTCGTTACTGAGCTGGCGATTCGTGAACTCAGGGTCGTCCGGGTCGATACCCAGCAAAGTGAGACTCCTAGGAATCTCCACGAAGGAATTCACTGGGATTGAGTCCAGTTCGCTGATGGGGTCTGCAACGATGTAGGTTAGGAACATACGGGGCTTCTGCCAGCCAGGAACTTCGTCTGGGTTGACAGGTTCTTTTGACCCCATATCCACCACAAAAACTGCCTCCGGATGGCGCCCCAGTATCTCTTCCCAAGAGCTATAGTTGCCTGTGTAACCAGCTCTGCGAACGAACTCTGGAACATACACTCTGAAATCGTACATTTCATCCTCCATTTATTAAAGCTATTTTGCTTTGATTGATTGGGGCATTATACCGCAATTTTCGCATCACGTCAACCTATAGCACAGTTAGTCTGAGGGAGTACGGGCTATAGAAATCAACTAGTGCACTCTCTTAACCAACAAAAAAGCACCTACAGTTAACACAAATCCTAGATACTCCAGCAATTGCGGCAAGAACACCACTCGTACATTTGCAGGCACTGCCCCATCTTCAAAGATCCACCCATTTGACCAGTTATTTCCCATTGAATGCTGAGCCTTACATGGCGTGATACCGCAAAAAGCAGTCCAACCTGGTTCATACGCCTGATTATAAACTAGCAGCTTCTCACCGTGCGCTGTTGGAACTTTTTCATGAAGATTACGTAATAGACTATATGGAAATGGTGTTAGTGAAATGTACTCAAGTTCGTTTATGCTTACTCCCTCTCCAAAGACTGTGTTACTAAAATTAACCGTGTAACCTGAGCCATCCCCCATAGGAGGTATCAAAAAGTAATGCGTTTTGAATTCTTTTGACTCACCCAATGAAACATATAAGTCGCATCTTTTTGAGGATTCGTTGGTGAGACAAACACGTAGTGGCATGCCTTCAACATTCTTAGCTTTTACTTCCAAGATGTAACCTGTCGAATGCACTGCAAATGGGAACTGAAAAGAGTCACACAATGAGTCGCCTCTAGATGTGTATAAAATTCCCTTCTCACCTACATCTACAGATGATTTGTCAAAGTTTCTATAACCTGTCTGACAAATTCTCGGATTGTAATTTAGTGATGCTACATTGCCTGAATAATCCAAATCTTTCTTGAAGACGAGTCTGCCAAAATACTCACCGGAAACCTTGGTATTCAAGCTAATATCAAATGTCTCGGCATATACAGGCTCAAGACTGCTAACACTAAGATTTGTGAACCCAGCACCAACCTCCGTCGACTTCAAAATGCCACTGACGTTAAATCTCAAGAAGTAATTATCAAATCTTTGAGGATCTATAAAAGCCGAAGTTCTACCGGCGGACATTGGTTTATTTACACACAGCCCTGTAGCACTATCCAGGATACAGATACCTGCTTTGGCGCCAAACTCCTCCACAACAGTACTTAATTGAATATAGCTTGGCAGAGTATCAGTTTCTCCAATCAAATCTCGCAATTTAACCGTTAAACAGGTTTTTATATCTTTAGCAAAAATCTTAAAACCCGTCTCTACAAATTCAATCGAATAAGTTGACCCGGAACCAATGTCGCCGCATCTTTCTAACAAGGACGAGTAATCAAGTTGCACCAGTGAAATGTCTTGCGGAGAGTGCAACACTACGTTTACCGACTCACTTGGATTAATGACAACAAAACCTTGTGTTGCGTATTCTTCAGTTAGCTCTGAAGTGTTTATAGAAAATAAATTGTTGTTAATATTCAAAACAAATCTGTCAGCCAAATCTTTATCCGGCAGTACTGCCTCAAAATCGGCAGAACCAACAAAGCCCGGGACATCTGATAACTGCATACCTATCCCCTCGTTAGTGCGCTTAAGCAGCACTTTATATTGAAATAGATCGGTGACTTCCTCGATAGCGATCTTGGAAAAAGCCAATCTATTTGTGAAATACGTATTACTCTCGTCTGAAGATACATACTGGGGCAATATACTCTCGTCAAAATGAGTTATACCAACATATGGAAAGTACCTGTTAGAGTCTTTTTTGACGTAATCTCCATATATTTCGTACATCGGATCTGTATATTCTTTAAAAACTGAATCACCTGTATATGCAAAGTTGTCTAATACCTCATAAAGTGCAAAGTCACGTTTTGGGGTGTACTTGTACAAAACAAGTCCTTCTCCAAAGTTCTTCTCCATTTCAATTCTCTCGGACTTTTCTAGAAGTGCTTTAATCTCAGTAAAATACAGGATTGTAGGATCAGAACCTGGCGCTAGAACACTCTCATCCAAGAAAATCCACCTGATTTTATATTTTTCTAAAGTTTGTTCAAAAAAAGCTAAATCTTCTGAGTAAACTGCTGTAGACATTTCCCTGTAATATTGTTCATTAAGTAGATTCCATCTATCAAACTCTCTATCCATTAACGGCTGCTTAATTCCAAACCACAAAAATCCTGCTCCTTGATATCCAAGTTTAGTTCTGGAATCCCAGTTGTAGTACATCCATCCCCAAAACGAATGAATGGGTAAATCAGCTACTCGACCGTACTCTTTTTGTTGCTCCAAATACGAAAACATTTGGAAATATCTATCTGGTATTTTTACGCGCATTGACGGGCTGACCATGTAACCATTAATGGCAGGTCTCATGTAGTAGAATAGTGAAAAAACTATTATTGAGTACAAAATTATGTACACCGGGTAAACTGCGAATGTTTTTTTGAAAATTCTCTGAATTAAAAATCCTAAATGGGCAAAAAATATTCCAAAAAAGGATGCGTACGCAAACATAGCTGTGATTGAAAATTTTGTGAACGGAAATCTAAAGGCTTCCTTGAAAATTTCGAAAGTATTCTGTAAATAAATGAATAAAAATCCCAATGGCGGATTGACATTAAACAGAAAAAACATGGAAACTATCAGTACACCGGCCAACGGAAGCATGTACCTCTCCCTTCTGAGTACAGATGACACAATTCCCAGACACATTAAACCAAACGTAATGTAACCAATTAACATTACGCCTGGACGGTTCAGGTGGGAACTCCACTCATCAAGCAGTCGCCCAAACTCGTTATTGCCTACGTGCTCGCCCCAATTAAAGAGAAAATTACGTAATATCGAGACATCCTCAATCCTGCCGAACTCCTTATTCTGCAAGAAAGCTTCCTCGGAAAATAAATGGTGAATCTTGGACTCTTTGATCTCGGCGCTGTGTTTAACAATGAAATATATGTTGGGGAAAAGCCAAAAAGCATTAATTAGCAACGTATAAATGACCAGCAGAAATGCCTTATTCCAGCCGGTAAAGAAAATAGAGATGTTTTTTTGCCACAACGCACGTAATAAGTCTTGAAAAACCAGCAGCCCAAAATACATGAGAAAATTAACCATAAAAGCATAAAATAATGTTGCTGTGTGCGCCTGCGAGGCTATAAAAAATGAAAAGATTAAAAAGTAAAATAAGTCAGAACGCTTACCTTCTTCGTAGTACTTACTCCCAAATAGAAATACAAAACCTAAGAAACCATAATGCGTAAGGAACATTTCAAGAGGAACATAAAAATGTTGGAGTGTTCCGAGATTTAGCAGATACAACATACCTCCTGCGAATGCACCTAGTTCACGTGACCGGAACGACAGATTCTTAAGAACAGCGTACTTCAAAAAACAATAAACTCCAAAGGGACCGAGTACCAACATGAGAAATGCGTACACATACCTCATTTGATGCACAGCCATAAACAAACTGAAAAAAGACATAATAAGTATCCTTGGTATCTCAGAAGCGTGCGCCTGAGTTGCCACAGAGCCTAACGCCTGGTGTTCCTGCCATACTCCGTCGATGATACGTCCCCAATATTCTTTAAGATTAAATTCCGGGTGCAACGTGTCCCACCCCGTTAAGTATGTTCCGGGATCATAATTTCGAAGTGATATAAGGGTAGCGATAAGAATAAGTAATAAAGCAATTGAATATTTTTTTGAGAATTCTTTTGCTGAATAAAGCGTGCCCTTTATGGAAAAGCTTTTTATAGTGAAAAACACACCTTTTGCCAGTTGAAACAGTATTGAAACAAACTTCAAAAATCGCGATTTGAAGGATAAGAGCATATGTTTTTAGTATAGCATTACCGTTTAAAAGTGAAGCTTTGCTTGTTTAAATGTAAAACGCCGAGAGGTCGGGAAATCCTTGGGTAAGGGTTTCCGTATTCTCGGCGCTTTTACTGAATAAAGAACAAATTTGTTTAGGGGCGAGGGCTAAGGCACGATCACGGTGACGTGACCTGCGTATACTAGCGAACGCCCAATTACTTGCGCATCGACAGTGAACTGATGTGTGCCGTGGTACCCTGCGGGAACCTCGATCCACAGCTCAGTAATTTCGCCGATGCCTTGGTCCAAGATGCCTTGCCAGGTAAAACGGCCACCGCCATTTTCTGTCCATTCTCCGACTAGACCGGGCTCGTTCTTTGTAACAACGTTCCAGTCTTCGAAACCGGAGAACGTCACGACCGCGGTTAATTGATCAGCAACCAGCGAGTACGCGGCAAAATTTACTGCATACGACTTGGTCGTTGTTAGCACACCGGTTTCTCGAGAATCGCTAGTACCATCGCTGGCGCTAACATCAATCCCAAGAACCGGCTGTTCTACCTCAGGTTTGATCACCAACGGCAGGTAGACCTTGTACTCGTCGGGAGCTGGCGGAGGAGGCGGCGTTGGATTATAAATCCCAACTTGAACCGCAGGCACCGCAATACCATCCAGGCTGAAGCTCACTTGGAAGTGGCTCGTAATCTGGTATGAGACGTTTTTGATCGGCACCCAAAACTCAGCAACTGACATTGCAGGAATCACTCCTTGCCATGTGTAGACACCGAGCTCCGGATCGTAACTTACCGTTCCAGTGATGTTCCCGGAATGACCTAAAGCAGGTTCCCACTCCGGGTACACTCCGCCAAACTCGACAAACGCGTCAATCGGACCGTCGGTCCAATTGAATACGTTTGATTGAATGGTGGCGTTAAGCGTCGTGGTCAGAACCTCGCCAGGATCGGCGCGACCATCGGAGTTGTACAAGTA
>MEWG01000027.1:6469-9851 GCA_001773295.1 candidate division WWE3 bacterium RIFOXYD1_FULL_39_9 | reverse complement strand
CAATGGCGCGGCCTGGACGGCAAGCTGGATTCCAAATATGCAAACCAGCATCAGCAGAACCAGACCAACCATCGGAATCAAAGCTAACTTCTTCATGATCTACCTCCTTGATAGATTTTTCTTATTTGTTCTATTTTATTTTCAGTGTTACTTTTTGGATATGCGCATTATACCAAGAAAAAAGGCCGGTGTCAAAGACTATAGGGTGGTTTAAAGACCACTTACTAATGGGTAATAACAGACTGCTCTACCCTCATAACAGGGGAAAAAGCCCCAAGTTGAAGGGAAACCTACAATTAACTGGTTCTTTTGGCTTACCTCAAGCTGCAAAAGGCCATCTACAGGGATGGTAATCTCTCTGTTTTCACCTTCTAACCAAATGTTATTCCACTGCCAACCGGTGGTTGCATAGGCAACAAACACCTTCTGGCCCTCTTCTACTCCAAACTGTTCAAGTGAGACCCTCACTCCATCTTCTGTGAATCTGACCAAACTCTTTGGCCTGAAATTAAAGGCTACATATTTTGCTCTTGGAGTGATCTTGAAGTTATCGTAAATATATTCATTTCCGGAATCAGTTATAACCTGTCCGTAATTAGGTATTGCACTAAAAATTCCATCTTCAAAGGTCCAACCCCTAAGTTCGCGTACATCCTGCTGTTCCAACGGCAAATCTATTCGGAATTTAACTAACCCGTCCAGCGAAATTCTTCTTTGACTTCCACCACCAATCACATCTACAACAGTTTCCTGTCCTTCTTTGTCGTATAAAAATACTTTGAATGGCAAACCTTCAGTTTTTGATCTGTCTAAAAATAAAATGTTGCCAACGCTAATTTTCAGGCTATCTTCCCTGATACTCGGGTCATCGTAACCCAAAAAGTTGGATCTTTTGTATAAGCTCAATACATTTCCGTCAGGCATGTTGTACACAGTAATCAACGAAAAATCGTTATTCAAGTCCGATCCAAAATAAGTAACTAGTTGATTAAGAACTGCGTAATTTCGCAAACCTGTAGGACCTGGATTATCCGGCACTAAAGCAAAATGGATATTTCTTAGGTAATCCTGAAGCTGCTCTGGCGCAAACGGCTCAAACTGGAAATATGGAACTACAATCTCCATCTCTTCAAAGTTATTTTGCCTTCTAAACATCTCAAAAGAAGCTAACGAGTAGTATCTGTTATCCGAAATTTCCAATACTTTGTAATGATCCTGAATTAGTGGCTCATCCTGAGCAAGTTTATCTATCTCCTTAATTATTTGGTCATTCTTCCAATCCTGGGTATTTGCGGCATATACATACGGCTCATAATACCACCCGTGATAATAAGGACCGCCGATAATATAGGCTAAAGGCTTCATGTTATCAGGTAACATCTTAAACTGATTAAATGATAGGAACATAAACAAGGCCATTAAATAAGTTGGGTAAAGGTATCTTAAAACTGCATGTACCTTAAATTTAACTTCAAATCTAAGCAAAGTATACGAAATGTAAAAAGCAAATATCGGCGTCAGAGGAAGTACGTAGCGTAAATCCTTATTCTGTATCATCGAGAAGGCTAAATACGGGAATATGAGCAAATGAAAGATATAATTTTTATGAGGCATCTCCCTCTTTGCGAACATGTATATCGAGTAAATAACTAACAGCACTGAGACAAAAGTGATTTGGTGCGACATTATTAACTTTAGGTAGTGGAATAAACTCTCCAAGCTCAAGACATTTTCAGGGTCACCTACTTCACCTTGGGAGGTGATACTCACGATGTTCACGATATTTGAATAATTCGCAATATACCAAGGCACTGCAAGAAAAAGTATCAAGAACGAACCTTGGAATATGTTTGTTAATCTCTCTTTGTTTAGTAAATCTTTTTCTTTTATCGCTTTTGCAATTACTAAATAGACAAACGGCACCACCAGATAAACAAACCCGTACCATTTAGTAAGCTGCGCGCCTACAAAAAATATGAAAAATAACAATGAATTCTTTTTATCTTTTAGGGAATTAGATTGAACTAAATAGAAATACGCAGCAAGCAGCAACGCTACTAGCGGAATATCCAAGTGAAACTGTCTACTCTGCTCCCAAACATGTGGGAAAAGAGCATAAATAAAAACGGTTAAAGCGGCGAGTTTCTCGTCGTTGTAATGATAAAGAATAATCTTAAATAAATAGAAAATTGAAATTGCTAAAAAGACAGTACCTACAAATATGGCGCTGTAGTAATGTCTACCGAAAATCATAATGGAAAATCCGCCCAACAATTGAACAAGAGGTGGATAATAGTTGGAAATTCTTAAGAAATTTGTAAAGCTGATCTCGCCAAATAATAACTCGGGTAAAGTATCAGCAAACAAAAAACTAAGACCAAGGTGCCCTGCGCTATCCCAAGTAGGAGGGGCGTTATTAACAAAATGCCATACAATATTGGAGACAACTGAAAAAAGGACAACAAGAATTAAAAGTATTCTCGACTCGGTCAGGTAAGATTTAATACTCCTCATTACTAAAATGATAGCAATATTTAGTTTCTTTGGCATCAACTACTCTCTTTCCGGGCAGATGCTTCTGCTTTTACGGTATTTTGGACCTTTTATTTGCAGATCTTTGGATTTCTAACAAAATTCTAAATTTAATTCACGTTCAACAAATGTTTTGGATTAATTTAATCAAATCGAGAAACCCAAGGACATGCAAATAATACTTACTATTTGAAAAGTACTTAAAGATAGCTTTGACCCCGGAGATAGTTTTGACATAAATGTCTTCTATATCCGGGGTCTCTGCAGATCGATTTTGAACTTTCTATCAGGCGGTTTTTGGCCTTTAGAGAGTTCGGGTGCCTCTAAGCAGGGTTGGTGCTTGTGCGAGGCGATTGGCGGGAGGAAGGTTACTTATTTAACGGTGTGGTCACGTTGTATGCAGCATCTGCCTGCGCGGTGACATTGATTCCATCGACCGTGTAGCGAACCACATAAACCACAACATTATCTACACCATTAGTTCCGATCTGAGCACTCGCCCACAAGTCTGCGTGTGGTGCCTGACCGGAGTGGTATTCCAGCATCTGGCCTTTGGTCATCTCCTCGAACGTAACAAACGACGTTGCGTCGCCCACTTCGTTCAAGAGTACTACCATATACAGAGTGCCGTTCTTGGCGTCCAACTTTACAGTCTCACCTCCTAAAAGGGTCAACTCGCCGGCGCTTAAGAACACGATCTGTGCCTTTCCAATTGCTGTAGCTGGAGTGGCATTTGCGCCTAATTCAAAGGGCGCTTGATCCAGGAGCGCATGCTCGTGCTGGAGTGCAACACCTGCAGTTTCGGACGCCCAGTTTGTGTGATTGTCGACAAAGGTCGTCGGATTATCAA
>MEWG01000027.1:623-6325 GCA_001773295.1 candidate division WWE3 bacterium RIFOXYD1_FULL_39_9 | reverse complement strand
TACAACCTTAACAGGCGCAGTGCCCGCGTTGGTAATAACAGACAAGTTTTCGCGCCCACGGCCGCCTACAGCGATGACAACGGTACCGTCGGGTAATTCGAACTGCCCTTCATTGAAGAAGACGATCGTCTGACCAGAATCCACCACGTACTCGAGCGGTTCATAGGGAGCTTCCGGACGCGGATTTTCCTTTACCAGCGCATTTTGATTTTCGTACATGTGCGCAGGGGTGGGATATGATTCCCACATGGTCGCTACGTCAACATTCACTGTGCTTCCGTCGGACATTGTTGCCAATACGTGACCATCTGGTCGGACCGACGCCTGGGTCAAAGTGACGGTAGAGGTAGGTGCGGCTGATGCCACAACCTCCTGTGAAGCCGGGGATCCGGCTACCGGAGCGACTTCTTCAGCAACTTCGTCAGCATCGGCCAAGTTCTGCACGGTTTCTTCCATGTCTTCTGACATTTCCACAGGTACTGGGACCTCAGCTTCTACGGCTGCCATTGCCTCAACGATCTGCTCAGCCTTTTCTGGTGCAGGGACGTTGAAAGCCTCCATGGGTTCCGAGTTGTCTGACATCGCGGCGCGAGAAGCAGGCTTTGAGAGCCCTGCAGAGTCCTTCGGCAAAAATGCCGGGACGATCCATAACGCCAGGATAGTCAACATCACAACGGAGTACGCGATTACCTTAAACCACTTACTTTTTAACATTTGAACCTCCTACTATTTGAACTGATTCTGATTTTTATTAAAACAACCTTCAACCCGCCAGTACACCAACAACTTATGTTATTAGCAAACTAGCGGATTGAAAGACAATCAGCTTGTAGGAAGATTTCTTCCGCCAATATTTGTATTTTTCAATCTGCTCAACTTCATATTGAAGCTGGATCTGAGAATTCAAATTGCTTTAAATCCTCAGGCCAGCTCCGAAATGCAACGTCACAAAATTGTAACTATCACACTTCGGAGTTATTTTACGGACGGTCTGGCTGAAGCTTACTTTGTCTGGAGGTGCCTCATCCAATCAGGAATTTCCAGCTCTTTATCTTCATCGGGGTTCAAGGCTGGCTCTTCGCGCGGCGCAGGTGGAATGACGTCTATCGATTCAAAACCATCTGAAGGACGCCTGTGCTGCTCGACTTGTGACCAATACTCCGCCTCTTTCGACTTGGGCTTTGGCTTCGGTTTCGTTTCCTCAGCTGCGGGCTTCTGGAATTGAGAGACCAGGTACTGCGTACCGTACTCAATCCATGCCCAGAGCCACTCGAAAATTCCTTGCGGCTTCTTGATTGGGGCATCGCCAAGCGTAGCAACTGCTGCAACGATGGTCTCTTCTACCTTCCCGAGCTCATCGAGCAAGTTGGTGGCATGAATGTGCGCTTTCAGATCTTTGGCATCGAACGCAGCATCCTGCGCATCAACAACTGCCGGACGCACACCAATGCGAATCAACTCACGAAGGTCACGGAGTACTGCACTAAGCAACCGTGAGTCGGCGGTTACAATCGTGATTTCGCTCCGATTGCTCCCCGGGAGCTTCTCCAGCTTAACCTCGATTATCGACAACTTCGTGGCATCAATTCTCGCGCGCAACGCTTCCAGAACATTCATTTTCTCCATTGTCATATCCTCCTGATTTTTTCTATGATCGATTGATTGATTTGGATCCCCCTAGTCCCGTAAAAACACACAGTACATATGTTCTTATGGGACCGGGTGACCTAGTTATCAATCGACTACAAGAGGAAATTTGACCGTCCGAATTTTAAAAGTACATGCGTTCTATGAAATCCGGTCAATTAAAACAGGTTTCGGTAGAACAACCGCATTTTACCGTAAAATCGCCTAAAAGTCAATCCTATAGGTTATGATTTACACTTCGCGCATCATTTATGCTCATAGATATAGTAAATTACTACAACATGTGAAAGTATAAATCACGAGATCGTACCAAATTTCGTAAGGTTTGTCAAAGGGAAACAAAAAAATAAAGGCTTACCTGTCCATTATCTTCTCTTTGAGGGATACTTCTATAAGCTCCTGCAGCGTCATTTCATTCTGCAAGGCATATATTTGTGCCAGTTTCTTAATAGTTTTATCTATGGCGATTGTAGTTTTCACTTTTTCGGATTTATTTTGCTTAGCTAATTCAGACATTCTTAAAATTCCTCACTACTTTACTCAAGCGGATCAACTTATACACAAAAACGCACTTATCCACATCTAAAAATAACTTATAGGTTGCGTGCTTCCGAGGTCTAGCAATATAACCATACAACCATATATATTTATAAACCACTAACGTAAATTAGAATGAAAAACAATTTTATAGAGCACGTCGGTTTTCCTTTAATAACAATACAATGTCGATAGCTTGTTAAATATTTTAAATAATATACGCTAATTACATTGACATGCTTCTACTGTCCAGAAGCATGGACTTATTTCAACCCTTTGGGTTGAAGCTTCGAAAGAAAAAACGCCCTGCGGCTGCCGCTTTATATGTCGGCTTTTGTGGAGCGTTTTTTTATTTGTAAACGCAATGAATCAATGAATAATCGAGCTAAGCTACCTTTGTAAATGAGAATTAATTTAATGCGCAGAATATAATTTTACCTGCAGGAGATTGAATAACCTTAGAAACCTTTACTGACACGTCTTGCCCCACTTTATCTTTGGCATTCTCTACTATTAGCATGGTGCCATCAACCAAGTAACCGACACCCTGACTCTTTTCTTTTCCTTCGTGCACAATTTTTAGCATAATATCCTCCCCCGGAAGCATTACTGTCTTTAATGAGTTAGCTAAATCATTGATATTTAGCACCTTTACACCCGATACTGACGCGACTTTATTTAAATTAAAATCAAGAGTCATTAATTTAAAGTTGTTTTCTTTGGCAAACGTAACAAGAAGCTTGTCTACCCCCTGATCTTTATCCTTTGACTTTATTTCAGGGATTAAAATCTTTGTTTTCCTCTTCAAATCCTTAGTTATATCAAGTCCCCTTCGACCTTTTTGTCTTTTTAAATTCTCTTTGCTGTCTGATAGTGCGTGCAGCTCGTCTATTACTACTTGGGGTATTACTAGCGGATTATCTAAAAACTTAAGCTTAACAATATCTGATATTCTTCCGTCTATTAACACCGAAGTATCGAGCAAAATCGCATTTTTCATCTCGTCGTCCAATTTCCTCTTAATGTCCTCAGCTTTTTTCTTTTGTTTCTCTCTTCTCTGTTCTTGTATCCGACGCGATTGTTGCTCCCAAAAATTGGTAACAATATCCGAAACAGTGTCCGTTATCAGCTTCTCAATCGCATTTTTAACTCCATAAAACACGTCCGGCAGTACAAAAAATCCCAGGACTCCGGCCATTATAGAAATAAGTATTTGTGCGAGATAGTTAAGTCCAAATAACGGGTATTCCTTAAAAAAGTCTGTGTTTGAAAAATTAAAACCGCTAATGAAAAGCGCTAACGCTAGAACTGAGCGCACCAATGTATTTTTGTAGTTCGGAAGCTTTTCCATGCCTGAGTTTACGTGTTTAGGTGCTTCCAATAATTTCATTTTTTCTCCGTTTGCACTCATATATCCAATTTATTCCAAGTCGAATTAAATACCAATTAACTTCACATTTATTATATCTGATTAGAAGGGATTAAAAGACTATTTTATCAGCAAATCTACGGCCTCTTTCAGAGATTTTATTTCGTCTGAGTTAACTACATTTGTATAGCCAAGTTTCTTTGCTTCTTTAATCCTTTTTTCTTGGTGAGGCACCTTTCTGACCTCGCCGTTTAAGCCGCATTCTCCAAAAGCTGCGGTTTTGGGTTTAAGCGGAACATCTTTTAATGATGACGCAATTGCCAAACATACTGCCAAATCTGAAGCATATTCGCTTACCTTAAATCCACCGGCAATGCTCAAATATACATCGTGTCCGCTCAAGTTCAGATTGCACCTCTTTTCCAAAAGGGCAATTAGAACCTGTAATCTGTTTACATTATATCCACTTGCGGTTCTCCTTGGATACCCAAAAGCCGTACGAACACACAAAGCCTGAACTTCAAAAAGAAGGGGACGCTGACCCTCCATAACAACGGTAATACAAGATCCTGAGGATTTCTTGAGCATTTGGCCAAGAAACAATTCAGAAGGGTTAGCTACCTGCATCATACTTTTCTCTGTCATTTCAAAGATGCCGACTTCAGAAACCGGACCGAATCTATTTTTATCGGTGCGCAAAATCCTGTACATATGCTGGGAGTCGCCCTCAAGGAACAAAACGGTATCTACAATGTGTTCTAACACCTTTGGTCCGGCAACTACCCCTTCTTTGGTTACATGTCCGACTAACACAATAGGCACGCCAGTACTTTTGGCCGTATTTGTAAGCAATTGTGAGCACCCTCGCACTTGAGTTAACGAACCTGCTACACCTGGAAGTTCCTGACTTGTTAACGTTTGGATAGAGTCTACAATTACTAAAGTTATCTCTTTGTTTGTCTGCATAACATTAATTATTGTGTCTACATCTGTTTCCCCCAGCATGTAAAGGTTATCAGCTGGATATTCCATTCGCACAGTTCTTAGCTTTATCTGGTCGATGCTTTCCTCACCGCAAACGTACATTATATTTGTACCTTTCATGTTCTTTGCTATTTCTGTAAGAAGTGTGCTTTTACCAACACCTGGCTCACCTCCAAGCAAAATAACCTGACCAGGAACAAATCCTCCCCCGAGAACGCGGTCAAATTCCTCAATGTTAGAAGATATTCTTTTTGGTGATTTTGTTGCAAAGGTTGAGAGTTGTACCGGTTGAACATTTCTGCCTGGTTTACCGCTTCCTGATGGTCTGGCTACACTAGAGATCTGTACTTCTTCAGCAAATGTGTTCCAACTGCCGCATCCAGGACACTGGCCAACCCACTGTGCCGACGTGTACGAGCAGTTCTGACATACATATAAGGTTTTTATTTTACTCATGGAGTCTATTTTCTACCGGATTTTACTTTTTTTGATTTTTTTACCGGTTTCTTCTTTACGGGGGTTTTGCCTGTAATCACAATGTCACCCCTCTCTACATCTGCGACTAATTCTAAAGGTTTTGTTCTGTGTTTCAACAGGAACTCTGCTATTTTATCTAGAAGTTCCTTTTCGATGGATCGTTTCATGGCTCTTGCACCATACTCCTCCGAAAAGCCAGTTTTTAGTAAATAATTTTTGACTTGGTTTGAAACAACTAATTTTATTTTTTGAGCACTTAAAGTTGCAATAATTTCTTTGATGAGTATCTCGAGTACTCTAAACTGACTTTCTTTACGCAGCTTATGGAAGATTATCACGTCATCAAATCTATTTATTAGCTCGGGTTTGAGGATTTTCTTGAGATTAAGCCTTAAACGGCTGTCAGTACCTTTGTCGGTCATAACTTTATCTCCGAAGCCAATTTCCGACGCATGAAGTATTTCTGTACCCGAATTGCTTGTTAGTATTATTACTGCACGGGAAAAGTCAAAAATATTGCCTTTGGCGTCGGCTAACTCGGCCTCTTCCATGATTTGAAGCAAGATATTGAGAACATCCGGGTGGGCTTTTTCAATTTCATCAAAAAGAACCACACTATCAGGTCTATTCTCAATTTTTGTTGTTAATTCGCCACCTTCTCCATATCCGACATATCCGGGAGGTGCTC
>MEWG01000027.1:0-523 GCA_001773295.1 candidate division WWE3 bacterium RIFOXYD1_FULL_39_9 | reverse complement strand
AGTTTTACCTACACCTGTTGGGCCAAGGAAAAGAAAATTACCCAAAGTACGTTTTCTTGACCTTAAACTAAGTCGGGCTCTGATTAAACTCTTAACAACAGAGTCTACAGCGTGCTCTTGTCCAATAATCTTTTTCTTTATATTATCGGCCAAAGCAGACAGCTTACCCATGCTTATGTTGTCATTTTCATCTCTTCTCTCGTCTGAAAAACTCTTAACAGCCTCGTTTACATCATCGACTGTGAGTACCAACTTATCTCCGACAAATATCTTTTCTTCTTTATTAACTAGCTTTGCCTCAAGGCCTCTAAGGTCATTTCTCATTTTTAATGCGTTGTCGTAGTGGCCACGCTCTACGTGCTCATCCAGACTATTTAGCAACTCAAAGCTTTTATCAACCAACTTTTTGTAGCTTTGAGGAATTTTGCTTTTTCTTAAAATCAAATGCGTACATGAATGATCCATCAGATCTATCCCTCTTTGGGGGAATTTAACGTCGCTGGAACCAATTCTCGCCTTTTTG
>MEWG01000026.1:30027-31218 GCA_001773295.1 candidate division WWE3 bacterium RIFOXYD1_FULL_39_9 | reverse complement strand
GACCTGCAAAGATGGATGCCATATTGGGAACGGATAAGCAGATTTCCGAGGCTGACTGGGAAAAGGCCTGGGAAATGGTTGGAGAGCGTCACGGAGTACGTCGTGTATCTGGGACGCGTAGAACGGCGATATATCGAAATACCGTCAACTCCGAAGTAGTTTACTTGGAGAAGATCGATGATGACCTGCGTATCCTGATTGTCTGGACTGTCGAGAAGCTGGTTTTGTTCGGCAACGCTGTACCATACGACAAAGTTTGGGAAAGAGTCGGCAAGGTGCTGGGAAGGGCTCCTACCGGGAGAACCGTCGGCGGCATCATGTCGATTCTCAAGACCAGGGGCAACGTCGTTAAGAGTGGGAAGATGCTTGTTGCAGGTATCACGGGGCCCGACCTAGTGAATTGGAAGGCCGAATACGACCGCCAAGAAGCTGCGCGTGGGGCTCACAAGACTGCGGGACTAGCCGAACCTTCGTTAGAGCCAAAGCCTGTAGTTGAGGCTAAGACTGCGACTGCTGTCGAACCTGCACCTGCTGCCGAACCCAAGCCTGTAGTCGAGCCTAAGACAGTGCCGTTACCTGAGGCCCTCAAGCCTCAAATTACCGGCATAAATGTCATCGTGGAGGTAGCCAAAGAGGTTACCTTCGATAAAGTGCCTATGGAAATCCGGGCAGAAACCCAAGACGGCGGCATGATAATCCTAAGGGTGAAAACTGTTACCATTGAGTTTTTGAAGTAGCAGAACAAGCCCAAACAAAAAAGGTCAACCATTCCATTGGAACGGCTGGCCTTTTTGCTTTTAAATTACTTTTAAAAAAGCTCTAGGCACAAAACAAAGTATATTTGTGTTGTGCCTAGTTATGTAAGTCAGGACTTAATTCTCATCAGCATCGCCCATATGGCGCCATTCTTCCTCAATTCGTTCTTGCCACGAATCAAGTGCCGCCGACTCAGCCAGTTCCTCCCAATTATTTACCATTTGGATTGCGGAGAAGAATGCTCCAAATAGTAAGAGAAAAGGCAAGACTGTTGCGGTAATTTCTGCTATCTGAAATGCGTATTGCAGTACAAAAGCGCGGGCTTCAGCGAACGCTCCAGAAGGGACCATCTCAACGTATTCTTGAAGTTTGAACCAAAGCTCTATGTGGCAAACCAGTAGGAATACTGTGAGAAATGCTCGGTGCGTCGGGCCA
>MEWG01000026.1:21136-29954 GCA_001773295.1 candidate division WWE3 bacterium RIFOXYD1_FULL_39_9 | reverse complement strand
GGATTGCTGAAAAACTCCTCGATTGCAGCATGCGCAGGCATTCGCCCCATGTAGGAGTAGATGGCTATGCTTCTCCCGAAGGCCTCTTGCTTAATTTTCAGTGTAACTTCAGAAAATAAGAGTGCCAGCAGGATTGATATCCTAGAAAACCAACCTAAGCTACCAAGATGTTTGGTAGTCAGTTCCCAAGTGGCCACATGAAAGTCCGCCGAAAACACAAATCCAAGTACCACAAAAAACAGCACGCCGAACTTGTAATCAGAAAAGAGAGCTACCAGCAGGCACATAAGCCCAAGCAGCACTGCTATCAAGACAACTGACAGAATATTTTGCGCTTTAGCAGCAACTTGATTGAAAAACGTTCCCAGCAGAATACCCAAAATCCACATCCCTACCTTTTGGTACGACATTTCTCCTCCTATCTTATTTGTGTTCGATTATTTATTGATGGGAAAATCTTATAGTATGCTTCTAAGCACGTCAACTCGAAGTAGCAGGTTAAACGGTTGGTAATTGCGGCTAATCCAGATACTTAGCTCCCGCAAGTTCCTCCGGCAAATAGTTTACATCCTTAAGCTTTTCACCTTCAGGACTGTGGTAATAATTATAGTTTTTGCCGTAGCCAATATCTTTCATCAAATCCGTCACCGGATTTCTAATATGCATAGGAACAGGCAGATTTCCGTGTTTCTTTACATCTTCGGCCGCCTTACCGTAAGCAATATATAGTTTGTTGGATTTAGGTGATTTTGCTAAGTAAGCGACAGCTTCGGCAAGTGCAAGGTTGCACTCAGGCATTCCAAGGGTGTTACAGGCATAAAAACATGATGTGGCTACTACTAAAGCTTGTGGATCAACAAGTCCAATATCCTCTGAAGCAGTTCTAATTAATCTTCTGGCGATGTAAAGCGGGTCCTGTCCGGCTTCCAGCATTCTGGCAAGCCAATAAAGTGCTGCATTAGGGTCCGAACCCCTTATAGATTTATGCAGAGCGGAAATAGTGTTGTAGTACTCCTCACCTCTAAGGTCAAACATTAAACTTTTGTTCTGAAAGGCATCTTTAATGTTCTCCAAAGTTATAGTTTTATCGGTCGCAATATTTGTTGCGATTTCCAGCACATTTATACAGATTCTTGCATCTCCGTTTGCTGCTTCCACCAAGTATTCTCTAGCTTTACCGTCAATTTCTTTTTGTAGAACTCCCAAGCCGTGATTAAGTATTTTATCTAGTTCTTCTGACTCGAGCTGATTTAGTACCAGTACTCTTGATCTAGAAAGTAACGGGCTGATTACCTCAAATGAAGGGTTTTCAGTTGTGGCGCCTATAAAAATGATCGAACCCTGTTCAACCAACGGTAACAGCGCGTCTTGTTGCGCTTTATTAAATCTATGAATTTCATCTATAAACACAATAGGGGATAGCTTGCCCTCAACAGATTGCTCCACATTTAGTAGTTCTTTTTGCGGTTTAAACTTTTCTTTTTTTGGTATTACCTTTTCAATATCTTTTACCGAAGCGTTAACCGCCGAAAATTCATAGAAGTTTCTTTTTAACTCATTTGCGATTATTCGAGCTAGGGTTGTTTTTCCGCATCCCGGAGGTCCCCATAAAACGATTGAAGGGAAAAAGTTGGTTTCTTTGCTTTTTGCTAAGAGCTTTGTAATAAGCCCATTTTCACCAATGAGATGCTTTTGACCGGCAAAACCTGCAAGGCTATTAGGACGTAGTATTTCGGATAGCGGTCTTTCAGACATATTTAAAGCTTAAATACTTTTACGATAATTCTTGAAAACAAATCGTTGCTTCTTTTGGAAGTCAATCTTGCAGGTATCATAAAATCTAAAAAGAGATTTGTTAAGCTAGCAACTCCTAATGTGAGTAGTTTTAACCTTGGGAAAAACATGAAAGCCCCAAATAAAACTGTTGTAAATGTAATAAACTTTACCAAATCGTCTTTAGCATCGTGGAAGCTTTTTCTTATCGCATTTTTTATTCTTAAACTTCTGGAATAGGAAGCTGTTTTAGATTCATCGATCGTTTTATCCAAGATATAGTGTTGTCTTGCTCCGGCTACAACCTTCATGGTGTTTCTAAATATTTCTGTAATTGTTGCCAGTATTACAAGATTAATGGTTACTCGCATGTGATCTGTGTACATAAAACTTCTGACCATCAAATCGTAGTCGCTTATTTTTGCGCGCAGTTCAATGTTTAGGCTCTCAGGAAGGAAGAATATTTTGGTGCTGTCCATCGTTAAGAAAAATATAAACAGTACAACTTCAAATCCATCGATAAAACCACTTTTATATCTCTGTCTAAACATTGCGCGCCATGACAATAAGTCTTCGGGTGTCGAAGGATTAAGGTTGGGTCTGTTATAGAAACCGAATAGATAGACTAGTACAAACGTTAGTACGATAGTAAATAAAGCGACATCAAAGGTTTTTCCCACCCACTTGTACAGGGCTAAAAGAAGCATGTAGAGTGCAAAAGTTACGATATATGCAAATACAGGAGCCGCCGATACTAAAAATTCCTTTAGAATTTCTATAAATCTTTTGTAAATAATTCTAATAAAGTCAGCCAAATCCAAGAAAGTTAATGTGCCTTCAAAGAGAATATCTAAAATGTGACTAGCCTCTTTTCTAAGTCCAACAACAACTAGTATTCCCAATGTAAAAAAAGTAATTACAATTGCCAGTAAAGTTATCCAGATAAAGTTAAGGATGGCACCGACAGCTGCAGGGAATAGAAAGCCTGCTATCAGTAAAACACCCATGATCCCCAAAACAAGTCTTAACAATTTAAACGCGCTGGAGTTGTATTTGTTGCCGTTAGATAAAGGTTTATTCTCAATGATTTCTTTGATGTCCATAAAGCTCATGCATTATACCTCAAAATCAGTGATTATCTCATAGCCGTTATCGGTAACTAACACAGTGTGTTCGTATTGAACAAAGTTCTTTTTATCTGCCATCTCGGTTTCCCATTCGCTTTTATAGTTGATTTTAGGTTTTCCCTCGCAAACAAGTGCTTCTATGCAGATAGTCATTCCGGATTTAAGAAACGGTCCGTCAGACGCATTGCCGTAACAAGGTATTTCTGGAAAATCATGCATTTCTTTACCAATTCCGTGTCCGGCGTAATCGCGCAAGACATCAAAACCATACTCGGTTACAACTTTGTGCATTTTATTTGATATTTTACCGACTCTTACACCGTTTTTTACCTGGTCAATAGATTCAAGTAATGCTCTCTTGGCGGCTTTCATAAGACGAGTATCGGAACTTGAAACTTTACCTACGCCGACTGTAAAAGCGGCGTCGACGTTTAAGCCCTTATAGGTAATAACTGTATCGGCAGTGATTAGATCTCCGTCTTTAAGTTTTCTACCTTTAATGGGAAAGCAGTGAACAGACTGTTCGTTTACACTTATGCAAAGTCCGGTCGGAAATGGCGGCATAAAGCCCATAGAGGTGTAACCTTTGCATGCCGGTATAGCATCGCTTTTTTTACATTGCTGAATAAACTTTTCTTCTAATTCCCAGATATCTAAGCCAATCTTGCACATGTCTCTTAGTTCTGTGAGCATGCCTCCAAGTATTTTCCCGCCCCGGCGCATTATTTCAATTTCTTCCCTGGTTTTTATTGTATTCATAGTCGTCTACATTATACCCTTTTTGATCTATGTGATTACTTTTTGCGCTAAATAGGGGAAAGAGGGGTAGAAAGTTAAATAATCACGTTTACGATCTTGTCTTTGATGTATATTAGCTTCTTAATCTCTTTGCCATCCATATGTTTTATCAGCTTTTCATTTTGTAGAACCTTGGTTCTTATGGTCTGTTCGTTATCATCGGGAGTAACCGGTATCTCTGATCTTAACTTACCGTTAATTTGTACAGGTATTTCGCTAACCTTTTCATCCAGAAGGGATAAGTCAAAAGATGGCCAACTTTGTAAATGAATGCTGTTTTCTTTGTTCCATTTAGTATAGCCATGAAATTCCTGCCAAAGTTCTTCAGCAATAAACGGCATAAATGGCGCTATAACAAGCAGGAACTTTTCCCATACCTCTTTATTAATAGATTCTAATTTAGGTAGATGATTAACAAAAATCATGATCTCGCTGACCGAAGTATTCATTTTTAGCTCGTCCATCATATCGGTCATGTTTTTAATCATTTTATTCAGTAATTTTGATGTTTCGTCGGCAATGGCCGCATCACTTACTTTTATTTTTAAGTCGTAAATCTTTTGGACAAGCTTACTGCACGCCTCCAGACCTCTTGGATTCCATGGATAGGTTTCCTCATACGGTCCAATGAACGCCAGATACGTTCTTAGAGCATCAGCGCCGTATTTTTCAAGTTCGTCCTTAGGGTTAATGACATTGCCTCTGGACTTGGACATCTTGCCTCCGTCCGGGCCTAGAAGCATGCCTCCGCTCATTCTGTACATGTACGGCTCATCTAAGGGAACAACACCTTCATCGAATAGCACTTTAAACCAAAATCTTGAGTAGAGTAGGTGAGCAGTTGTGTGTCCCGCATCCCCAAAATACATATCAATAGGCATCCAGTACTTTAACTTTTCGATATCAGCCGGAGCTTTATCGTTTTTTGGATCAATGTAGCGCATGTAGTACCAGTTTGAACCTGCCCATGTAGGCATAGTGTCCGTTTCTCTTTTTGCTGGCTGGCCGGTGGAATCATTTACAGAGTTCCATTCGGTGTTTTTTTCAAGTGGGCTGGTTCCGTCCGATCCCACAATAAAGTCACGCATTACCGGCAGTGTCACAGGAAGATCTTTTTCTGCAACAGCTTCAATAGAGTTATCCTGTTTATAAACTAATGGAATCGGCTCGCCCCAATACCTCTGTCTTGAGAAAATCTGAGGCCTGACTTTGTAAGTTGTTGCCTTTCTCCCTTTATTTAACTTTTCCAGATCATTTACGATTTTTAATCGAGCGTCAGTGGAGTTTAATCCGTTGTAAACACCGGAATTAATGATCGTTCCTTCGCCGGTAAATACTGCTTTTGCATCAAAATCCGCGGGTTTTTCCACCACCTCAAGAATCTCTAAACCATATTTTGAGGCAAATTCGCGGTCTCTCTCGTCATGAGCAGGCACGCCCATAACAGCCCCCGTACCGTAATCAGTTAGAATGTAATCAGCTACCATGACGGGAATGTTAGTTTTAGTTGCATCCAAAGGGTGTTTTGCATAAATCCCGTTAAGTTTTACACCCGTTTTTTCCTTAGTTTGTCTTTCTAGATCGGTGAGACTTTCTGCCTTTTGAATGTAATCAAGTACTTCCTGTTTGTTATCTATTTTGTCTAAAAGTTGGTCAATTAATGTATGTTGTGGGGATAAAGCTATAAAAGTTACACCAAAAAGTGTATCTGGTCTGGTAGTAAATACCTCGACCTCGTTACCGTCTATATCAAACTTAACCTGAGCACCTTCCTTGCGCCCAATCCAGTTTTTCTGGGCCAGCTTAACCGAAGGCTCATAATCTACTTTATCCAGATCTGAAATGAGTCTATCCGCATATGCCGGAATGTCTAAAACCCACTGTTTGAACATTTTTCTCTGAACAGGATAACCTCCTCTTTCAGAAACCCTTCCGTTGCCATCCTTTGCAGGTAAAACCTCTTCATCAGCAAGCACTCCAAGCTCATTACACCACCAGACGGGCATTTCTTGTTGTTTGGCGAGTCCTCTTCGCCAAAGTATCAGGAACATATATTGTGTCCATTTGTAGTATTCGGGGTCAGAGGTATTAATTTCCCTGTTCCAATCGATAGCGTACCCCATATCCATCATAGATATTTTATAAGCTTTAGTGGCTTGTTCTATAGCTTCCTGGGGCGTAATACCTTCCTTTTGAGCATAGGTTTCGGGCGGAAGTCCGAAACAATCCCATCCCATTGGAAATAACACGTTATACCCACGCATTCTCAGGAATCTCGAGTATATTTCAGGTACCGTATATCTCATCATATGGCCAACGTGCAGGAATTTGCCTGACGGATAGGGAAGCTCGGCTAAAATGTACTTTTTGGGCTTTTCGGAAAAATCTACAGATTCATAGATGTTGTCGTTGAACCAATATTCGCGCCACTTGGCCTCAGATGTTTTAAAATCGTATCTTTTCATCATAGTGTTGAAATTTAGTTGATTTTATTATATATTGCTTCACATGGCAAAGAAAAAGGGAAATCGAAATATTATGGGGCTTGTCTGCACCGAAACCGGTGAAAGAACCTATATTACACAAAAGAATAAGATTAACTCCAACGAGAAGATCCAGTTGAAGAAGTATAACCCTAAGCTCAGAAAGCATACGGTTTATAAAGAAGTTCAAAGACTTCATTAATCTCTTTAATTCATCTATATTTTGTTCTAATATCATAATGTATGTTTAGTACTAAAGGTAAAGGAATATCCGATGTTGCGATAATAGCATTTGTTTTGATTGGATTGTTCACCTTATTTATCACATTCGCATCAATCGGTTACTTTTTTTTCAAAAAGGTTCCGTCCGGAAGCACTGTCTCAGATGAAATCATAAAAATGTTTGAATCGATGAATGAAACATCGACAAATACGCAAAAACCAGTTAATACAAATAACACAACTGTTAAAGTTCAAAACACCGGGAAATGCGAAAATTATTACTATCTTAAAAGATCCGACATCTACATCAATAAATGTTTTTCCAGCGAAGAGTACGTAGAGTTAGTTGCTTATGTAGAAGAATACGACCGTACAAGGGAGCAGCTAAAAAATATGGAAGATTATTTGAATTACTTTTGTAATACTGAAACACCTGAAGTGGATGATTGTGAATTTAGAGCAATAGATTACCGAACTATGGTAGGAACGGTCCAGTCACAGAGAGATTACATTAACAGCGTGTCTGAAAGTAAATAATTGGGCGTTGCCCGGCACTTAAGTGCGAAAGGAGTTTTATGTTGTACAACAGTACAAGCGCAGTTCAATCTTTTGTTAGAACTGTCGGATGGGTTGTGTTCTTTATTGTGTTCACGGTTTTACTGGGAGGTGTAGCAGGAATTGTTTCCTTTGGAATATTTGGTTCATCGACTCCGTTGATGATACCTACGCTTATATTTAATGCATGGTTAGCAGGTATCTTCTCTAAAATGTTCTACATTCTTCCTGAATGGGAAAGAATGGTTCTTTTAAGATTAGGAACATTTGTCGGTATAAAAGGACCGGGTTTTTTTGTAATTCCACCGTTTGTTTATTCAGTTGCTGCAATCGTTGACACAAGAATTGAAACGCACCAAGTAGAAGCAACAGCCACCTTAACAAAAGACAATGTACCAACAAAAGTAACTGCGGCAGTCGAGTTTAAGGTCGAGGATCCACGAAAAGCAATTATTGATGTACAAAATTACAGACAATCAGTGATCTGGTTATCTACTGAAGCGCTAAAAAATACAATCGGAAGCATGGATCTTAAAGAATTGTTAAGCGAGAGGGACCAAATTGCAGAATCACTTAAGAACCAAATTGATAATGGTGCTATTGTTTATGGAATTGACGTCCGCGCAGTTAGAATCACTGATATAGATACTCCTCAGTCACTTGTAGAAGAGTTGGCTGTTATAGCAAGGGAAAGACGCGCAGCTGAAGCTAAACAGATTCAAGCCGACACTGAAGTTGCAGTAGCAGTAAAGCTATCTGAAGCAAGCGACATATTAGCAAAGTCCGGCAGTGCACTGAGGTTAAGAGAGCTTCAAATATTAAACGAGATGAGCAAAGAGGAAAGTTCGATGATTATCATTTATCCGTATGGAGACAGAAACGCATTAGAGATTGCTAATGGCGCGGCCGGTAAAGGAAATAATAGATATCATGCGCCTGAGCGTATTGTTCAAGAAGCGCTAGAAAAGTAGCTCATTAATTGTGTGTAAAAGTACAAATTGTGAATCGTGGCTAATCTATAAGCTGCAGGATCTCCTACTTTGAACAAATGGTGTAGATACGCGCGCAAATATTTTTGGCACGTGAGACAGCCACAATTCTCAGAGATAGCAGTTGTGTCGTGTTTGTACTTTCCCGAACCGATATTTAGAAAGTCATAAAATTTGTCGGGCTCAGCTGAAATATCATTTCCATTAAACACGTACAATCTTTCGTGTCTGGCATCTCTGGTCGGAAGTACGCAGTCAAACATGTTATATCCCATTTTTATGCATTTCTGGATGTCTTCGGGTTTGCCCACCCCCATTGCGTATTTTGGTTTATCTTTGGGCATTGAATCAGCTACTATACTTAGAATCTCTTCCATTAAAGTACCTTTATACATCGGCCACCCGCCGTATGCGTAACCGTCAAAATCCATTTTAATCAATGCCTCAGCGCACTCTTTTCGTAACACGGGATGATTGCCGCCTTGGATAATGCCAAAAATCAACGGTCGTCTTTCATCATCAGTAAACGTTGTTTCATTAACATATTTATCAAAAGTATCTTTGCATCTTTTTGCCCATCTAATTGTTCTTTCCACGGATTTTTCCTGTTCCTCAAAAGGTTCTGAAGGATCAGTACAATCATCCAGACACATAATGATGTCACTTTTTATTTTAATTTGAGTCTCTATACAGGTTTCCGGGGTTAGCTCTAAAAACTGCCCATTTCTAAAATTCTTAAAAACAACACCATTCTCATTAAAATAACCTCCGTTTTTGCTGTTTCTTACTAGCGACATCGCTTGAAAACCGCCTGAATCCGTTATTACCGGCAGATTAATGTTCATAAATTTTCTAATTCCTCCCGATTTCT
>MEWG01000026.1:15205-21060 GCA_001773295.1 candidate division WWE3 bacterium RIFOXYD1_FULL_39_9 | reverse complement strand
GAATGCAGGTAGATTAATTTTTGAGTTTCTAAGTTTTAGTTCCATAAAGTGCCATTTTCCCCGATTTGATGGTAAAATATCTAATTGGGTGCGTCCCGGCCATGAACAAAGGTAAATTATACATTGTTGCTACACCGATAGGTAATTTAGGCGATATGACTTATCGTGCTGTTGAGGTACTTGCGGCCGTTGATACCATCTTATCAGAAGACACACGAGAGACCGATAAAGTCCTTAGACATTTTAACTTAGAAAAAAAACAGATTTCATACAGGGATCAGAACCACGTCAGAATAATGCCGGCTATCCTAGAGCTTCTGGATGCCGGAAAAGATTTGGCATTAGTTTCAGACAGCGGCACGCCGTTGATCTCAGATCCTGGATTTAATCTGGTTCGCGAACTAGCCTCCAAAGAATACGAAATAGTTTCTGTTCCCGGGGCTTCTTCTGTCGTTGCCGCCCTGTCAGTTAGCGGTTTACCCACAGACAGGTTTACTTTTTTGGGTTTTTTGCCCAAATCGGGAGCTGCTCAAAAGAATTTACTGAATACCTATGGAAAACTTGAAAGTACGCTGATTATTTTTGAGTCGCCATTTCGTATAATAAAATTATTAGAAGAAGTTGAAACTACGTTAGGAAATAGAAAAGTTTGTGTTCTCAATGATCTAACAAAAATGCACGAGAAACTTATTCGAGGTACTGTTTCAGAAATTTTATCAAAAAAGCATGAGATTAAACCTAAGGGAGAATATATTTTGCTGATAGCCAAGGAGGGTTTTTAATTATGGATTTACCGGACAGAGGTATAGAAGAAAACTTTCTAAATATTGTTCTAAAAAAAGTCAGAGACTCTCGAGAGTACATTGTACGTGCTGTAGAACGAGTTAGCAGTGGCACCTTGGAGAGACTTAAGGAATTACGCGAAAACCCCGAGATGGGTTTTGACTTTCAGATGCTTCTGGAGCAGCTTCACGAGAAAAACCAAGCTTTCAATTACAAGGATAAGTATAAAAGGTTAGAAGAGCTCGGCTACCTCGAAAAGGAGCCGTATTTTGCCCGTATTGATTTTGTAGATCCAGTTGATGCATCAAAAGATACTATTTATATAGGTAAATTCGGGTTTACAGAAGACAGACCGGTCGTAACAGATTGGCGCGCCAAGATAGCGTCGGTTTATTACAAATACAGATACCCGCAGAAAAATGTAGAGTACGAAACACCAGAAGGTAAAGTTGTTAAAGATTTGGCACTAAAAAGAACTTTTGAAATTGCCGACGGCAAGCTTGTTAAATATTACAATAACGACATTCAGCTTGATGAAACTGAAATAATAGTAGAAAAAATAAAAGGAAGAACCGGCGGAGTTCTTGAAGATATCATTGAAACTATTCAAAAAGATCAGCTGGAAATAATAGAGGCCGATCCAAGACAAATTTGTATTGTCCAAGGCTGTGTTGGTAGCGGTAAAAGTACAGTAGCAATTCACAAGCTTTCGCACATATTTTTTAACTACCCAAATTATATTAGACCCGAAAGATCTGTTTTGGTTGCCAAGAACCAAATTCTTGTAGGTTACCTTTCTACACTTTTTCCAAAATTAGGTATTTTCGACATAAATTACAAAACATTAAGGGATATGGTTGTAAATGTTGTGTTCAGAGAAGAATTTAATGTAAAAGTGGATCTAGATCTGGATCAAGATACATCTAAATTTAACATCTCCGTTTTGGAGGAAGTCTCGCATGAAATAGACAAAATTCATGATTATTATGAAAGTGCGGTTGCTGAAGTTTTTAATAATCCCGAATCCGAATCTTTTGGTGGTTACAAATATTCAAAACTTCAAACTCCTTACGAAAATGTTAACGAGATAATCGTTGATTTAAACGAAGAGCTTGATAATCAAACAGAAGTTCTAAAAGAAAATCCTAAGACAATAAAAGCCCTGTTCTACAAGGAAAACATCCGGTCACTAAGAAAAGCAATCCGTAAATTAATGGACCTGAAAGGTAGTATAAAGCACGAGACTTTCAAAAGAATGCTCCAAAATTATAAAATTTCTGGGGATACGACTTTATCTTATTACCAAACTTTGCTTTACATTTATTTTTATTCTCAGCTTGTGGGATTTTCTAAAGTGCAGACATACGAATATTGTGTTGTCGATGAAGGCCAAGATTTTAGTCTTCTGGAATATGCAGTTTTAAGCAAGTTTGTCTTGCGAGGAAGATTTGGCATATTCGGAGATTTGAATCAGTCTCTTGAAGAAGACGGAATTAACAATTGGGATAACATCAAGAAAGTAATAGTTGAAGCCGGAAGTGCGAATACATTTAAATTAACTACTAACTATAGAAGTACAAAACAAATCATAGATCTCGCAAACAGCATTCTTTCACCGTACACAAAGGATTACTTGCCTAAATCAATCAATAGAAGTGGGAAAGAACCTGAAGTTCTAATTTTTGAGTCCAATGAAGAATTAAACTCGCATCTTAAAAAGACGCTCGGAGAAGAAGCAAAAAATATAGATAAAAGCATCGGTGTAATTTGCTTTAACGACGATACTGTAAATGAACTTGAAGCTCATCTTTTAAAAACCGTAGACGAAAAAGAACATCTAGTAAGACTAGATAGTAGAAAAACCATCTCATATATTCCAAAAGGTATTTATCTAATGAACGCGTTTGACTGTAAAGGACTTGAGTTTGCAAAAGTATATATTGTGGACTTGAACATAAATAAAATTCATAATTATAGACAGGCAAGAAGTGCTTTTGTTGCCGTAACCCGTGCTATGAACGAATTACATATTTTTGGCGTCAAATGAAGCTTTTAAAGTCTTTTAGAAGTAAATCTTACAACATCCCGTTAATAAGTATACTTTTTGTTGGGTTCATTCTTAGATTTATTAATCTTGGTTATTCCGATTTTCAAGGCGATGAAATTAAAGCTTTGTATCTGCCTGATCCCGGACAATCTAGTCTTGAGTTTCTAATGGATCAAAGAAAAGGTCCGTTACAGTTTCTGATAACTTTTGTACTTAAGTTTTTCAACAATGATTATTCAAATCAGTTTTTAATTAGATTACCGTTTGCTTTAGCCGGATTCCTTTCGGTCTATTTCTTTTACAAGCTTGTTGCTAAAATTTTTGGAAATAAAATTGGTCTATTCGCTTCATTTTTCTTAGCAACTAACGGTTTTTTTGTTGCATTTTCAAGAATTGTTCAGTATCAATCATTTGTAATTTTATTTTCTATTTTGGCTTTGTATTTTATTGTTTTAGCCAATAAAGATCCTAGATATAAACTGCGCGGAGTTTATTTAGCTTTTATAATGCTGGCAATCTCCGTACTATCTCATTACGATGGCTTATTTATAGCACCAGTCTTTGCATTTTATCTTTATAAATGGCTTGTATCCAAAGAAATCGGTATTTCAATTAAACATAAGATCATGCACATTCTTATCTCGGGCATGATATTTACAATTATGGTTGCTGTTTTCTATATCCCTTTTGCTTTATCGATTTCAACTTCAACCGTAGATTATTGGGAGGGAAGATTGAGCGGTGCCGTTTCATCAAAACTTTCAAGCAGCCTCTATCTTTTCACGGTGTATCAACCTATTTACGTTATTCATATTTACACGTTGCTGCTTGCTGCCGGAATTGCGTTAGTAATTCTGTATGCGTTGACGACGGTCCTGATCAAAATATTCAAGAAGTACAAACAAGATTTTCGATACCTTTCTAAACTAAAAGACTTCCGTCATTTTTTAATCGGGACCGGACTTTCTGTAGATTTAATACCAGTATTAATTTGGTTGGTTCTTGGTGTTTATATCTGGGAGAAAGTTGTCTACATTCCCGGTACACATATTTATACATACCTTCTGCCTCTATTTATAGCTCTTGGTTTTGGGGTAGTTTTTATCGAGAATAGTTCAATTAAAATTGCCCAGTTTATTAAGTTGCGTCAATTAATAATTGCCAAAGATATCGTTTTATCCATAATTTTTGTGTTTATTGCTTTACAGTCATATGCAATATTTGTCGACAATATTTCAGAATATCCTTGGGAAGAAGAAAAATTTTATATTTGGACATTGTCTAAACCAACTCCTGTGTTCCATTTAAGCATGTTTGGTTTTCCATATTATAGAGATTGGGAAAGCATCGCTTCGTTTGTTAGAGAGCACCCGGATGTTCCTGCGTACTCGACAAATGAACGTGAATCAATTTCCAGATACCACGTACATTTAAGAAAAGATGCAGATCAGGCGGGATTTTATATTTTTATAGTAAACCCTCAAAGCTTTACTAATGAAATACTTAGCCAAAAAGCACTGTATTGGGCAAATAAACATGCGCCGGTATATACACACTCAAGATCCGGAAAGGACCTAGTAACTGTCTATTTAATGCCGTCCGGAAGCCTAGAAGACCTAAAACTACAAGGATATTAATATGTCATTAATTGAAGATTTTATCTTGCCCCAATTAAAGTTTATTAGTTATTTTGGTGAATCCATTTTTTATCTTTTACCGATTGCGCTTTTAGTTTCTTTAGGGTTTTTTAAGACAAAGCACCGCACTGAAGGTGCGTTAATACTTGTTAGTTTGTTAAGTTACTTTTATTCAATAATTCTTAAGTTTATTTTTCAAGTACAACGTCCGCCTACCGCTTCATACACTGATTTTATTAATCAATATAGTTTTCCCAGCTCTCATGTCGTTGTATATACTGCATTTTTTGGTTATTTAATTTTTTTAACATTATTTCTAAAAAGATTTGATAAGTTATTAAGGTTTGTGATTCTTATACTAAGTTTGTATTTTTTAAGTTTTGTTGGTATCTCCCGAGTTGTTTTGGGCGAACATTGGCCGACTGATGTGCTTTGGGGATATTTATTCGGAGCGGTTTATCTAGGGATTCTTATAGTGTTACACAAAAACTCGGTGCCAAAAGATAAGAACTAAAATTATCGCAGCCGTAATAGCTGTAATTAAAACAAATCCGGCGGCGCAATCTTTAATTATTTTCATTCCAAGGTTAACTTCCTTCACAACATTATCAATAAATTCTTCAACGACAGTATTAAGCATTTCAGCAGAAAGCAGAAATCCCATAGACATTGTTAACAATCCCCACTCGGTGTTTGTAATTTTAAAGTGTATACCGCCGATAACAGAAATAATTACGATCAAAACCTGAATTCTGAAATTAGGTTCGTTAAGAAGAGCGAAAAAGATACCTTCAAATGCATATTGAACACTTTTGGCATGTCTGATCGGATGATGTGACTTGAATATGTGATGCATATCTATAATATACAAGTTTTTTTATCCGTATACCATATGGCGTAATAATGCGATATTATGATATAGTAATTGATTGGTATGAAGAATAAAAAAAGAATTATTATCATAATTTTAGTTGTTGTCGGGCTGTTCCTTTTAATAAGGTTCCTGACTTCGCCGAAAGTAAGGGCACTTCAAGTTAAAGAAGTTGCACTTGAAGAACGAGTAATTTCAAAAACTGTGTCTGCTAGCGGAACCATTAAATCCAAGAAAACTGCTGATTTAGCATTCCCTGCTACCCAAGTTGTAACCCAAATAAATGTTAAAGAAGGCGATGTAGTTACAAGAGGCCAGGCACTAGCTTATTTAGAATACACCTCTTCATATTTAACTTCACAATATACTAAAGACGCTAGAGATATTGCACTTAGAAAACGCGAGCTTTTTGAAGCAGATAAAGAGACAAATAAAAATACTTTAGGCGGAGAAGAAGAATATAATATCAGACTTCGCCAATATAATGAGGAAGTAAGTCAGGCCGAAGCGGCATATC
>MEWG01000026.1:13800-15166 GCA_001773295.1 candidate division WWE3 bacterium RIFOXYD1_FULL_39_9 | reverse complement strand
ATCCGCACCTTTTGATGGAACAGTTGTCGAAATAACAAAAGAAGTTGGTGAAACCGCAGCAGCCGGCGAGACGATTGTAAAGTTATCTGACCTTGATTCTCTATTTTTTGAAATAATTGTCGACCAGGAGGATTTCGGATCGTTAAAATTGGACCAGATCGTTGAAATTAATCTCGATGCCTACGGGGACAAAAAATACAGCGGTAAGGTTTCGGCACTTCAGATGTTTGCAAATGCAGATTCTGATTTTGTGGTGGACATTGAATTCACAGAGAACGGCGGATTTATGCCGACGCTTGGAATGACTGGTGATGCAAAAATAATCGTTGAATCTACTCAAAATCCCGTCAAGTCGCTTTTTTACGATGAGATTTTCTATGATGACGAAGATAAGCCATTTGTCTGGACAGTTAAAAACGGGTATTTGGCCAAACTGCCGATAGAAGTCGGATTAGAGGGCGATATTTACACGGAAGTTAAAAGCCAAATTGATATCCCTGTTGTTGTAGGATTAAATCAAGATGTCGAGCTCTTCGAAGGATTTAAGGCAACAGTAATTCCTAACTAATATGGAACCTCTCCTTAAAGGCATAGATATTGTAAAAGAATACGATCTAGGCGATGTGAAAATACAGGCGCTCAAGGGTGTTTCACTAGAAGTATTTAAAGGTGAATTTCTAGCGATTGTTGGAAAGTCTGGTTCCGGTAAATCTACTTTAATGCATATTCTTGGATTGTTAGATACACCGACGTCGGGCCAATTAATTCTCAACGGCACTGATGTTTCGAAACACAAAGAGAAAGAATTAGCCAGAATTAGAAACAGTGAGATCGGTTTTGTTTTTCAATCCTTTAATCTACTCCCGCGAACAACTACGCTAGACAACGTTATTCTGCCCTTAAAGTACAGTAAAGTTCCAAAAAACGAGTGGAAAGCAAAAGCCACAGACATGCTTAAACTTGTAGATTTAGGCGACAGGCTTCATAACAAATCAAATGAACTATCCGGAGGTCAGAAACAAAGAGTGGCAATCGCCCGAGCTTTAGTAAACGAACCGTCAATAATTTTTGCAGACGAGCCGACAGGCAACTTGGACTCAAGAACCGGACAAGAAATAATAGACTTATTTTTACAATTACACGAACAGGGCAAAACAATTATTCTAGTAACACACGATTCAGATTTAGCCAAAATTGCCAAACGACAGGTTGTTATTAAAGACGGTTTAATAGTTGAGGCATAAATGCAATTAGCAGAAACATTCAGAAGTTCAATCTCAGCTTTACGTGCGAATATGGTTAGAACTTTTCTAACTATGCTTGGAGTAATTATCGGTGTTTTTGCTGTACTGTCGCTAGTTTCCCT
>MEWG01000026.1:10783-13790 GCA_001773295.1 candidate division WWE3 bacterium RIFOXYD1_FULL_39_9 | reverse complement strand
GTTCAAAATTATGTTACAGACCAATTTAGCTCTTTAGGATCAAATTTGATTCTAGTTGCTCCGGGAAGATTTGGCTTTGAAAACGATCCGGCGCTTGCATTTTCCAACAATAAACTTTCAATTGAAGACGTAGAAAACATTCAACGAGATGCCTCAACTTACATAATTGGAGCTACGCCAAACCTCAGACTTAGTAAAACAGTTGAGTACAAAACAAAGAAATTTTTAGCGTCACTTGTAGGTACAAATAGCGATTTCCTTGAAATAACCGATCTCGAAGTTGCTTACGGGAGACCTTTTACAAAAGAAGAAGAACTTGTTAAATCAAAAGTTATGGTTCTTGGTCCGCAAGTTAAGGAAGAGTTGTTCGGGAATAGAGATCCAATAGGGGAGAAAGTAAAGATTGGGGATGCTAGCTTTGAAATAATCGGCGTGTTTACTGAAAAAGGGTTTCAGTCGGACGAAAGAGTGGTACTGCCGTATACAACTATGCAGTCGGTATTTAATATCGACAATTTTTCTGGAATAACTGTAAAGGCAAAAGATCAGGACAGTATAGAAAAAGCTATGACTGAAGTTGAAATTGCATTACTCAAGGATTTGAAGAAAGATGAGTTTTCGGTTTTATCCCAGAAGGATATTTTGAAATCTATCCAAAGTGTTTTGGGGATTTTATCAATGGGTTTGGGAGGTGTAGCAGCCATCTCGTTAATAGTTGGAGGCATTGGCATCATGAACATCATGCTCGTCTCGGTGACTGAGAGAATACGGGAAATAGGACTTAGAAAAGCTTTAGGAGCAACCTCACTTAATATCGGTATTCAATTTCTTTTGGAATCCGTCATGATTAGTGTTTTAGGTGGAATTATCGGGATAATACTGGGATTTTTAGCGGCCTTAGCAGCTCAAACTTTCGTTAGAGCTGAGGTGCCGTTATGGGCAATTTTATTAGCATTTTTATTTTCAGTTTTTACAGGAGTAGTTTTTGGCACATACCCGGCGTTACAAGCAAGTAAAAAAGATCCAATTGAAGCTTTAAGGTACGAATAATGCAATTAACTGAAACATTTATTACAGCACATAGAGCCTTGTTATCTAATAAAGTCAGAACACTTTTGACGATGCTTGGAGTTATCATTGGAGTTTTTTCAGTTGTAATTTTAGTCGCACTTGTTACAGGAGTACAAAATTATATTACGGATCAATTTAATGAACTCGGTTCAAATTTAGTATTTGTTTCGCCGGGAAGAGCAACTTTGACATCTGATCCTGCGCAAGCCTTTACAGATAATAAACTTACTTTAGACCAGATAGATACAATCGAACAGTTTGCAGGCGAGTATGTTGATGCCGCTTCGCCATATATCGCATCCGGTAAAACTGTTTCGTATAAAACTAAGACCTACTTTGGAAGCATTAGTGCAGGAAATCACCTTTACGGTTATTTGTTTAATATCGATTTAGCAAAAGGAAGATTTTTTACAGGAGCAGAAGATAAAAGTGCGCAAAGAGTCACAATCATCGGCTCAGATGTGGCTAAAAAACTTTTTGCGAATAAAAACCCACTGAACCAATCAATTAAAATTGACGATCACTCGTTTAGAGTAATAGGTGTAATGGTTTCAAAAGGTGCGGACTGGGATGAGCTTGTAATTATGCCTATTAATACTGCAGTAAAAGTTCTGGGAATTGACGAGATCACATATCATACTGTTAAGTTCAAGGACCCGGATTCTGTTGATATAGGAACAAAACAAGTTGAGTTAGCAATGCTGCAGGATCTAAAAAGAGACGACTTCTCGATCCTTTCACAAAAGGACCTATTACAATCTATTCAGTCAATTTTAGGTATTTTGTCCGTCGGGTTGGCCGCTGTGGCTGCAATATCTTTGCTGGTTGGAGGAATTGGCATCATGAACATTATGTTAGTTTCCGTCACAGAAAGAATATCTGAAATTGGACTCAGGAAAGCCCTTGGGGCTACGCCTTTTAACATCGGACTTCAATTTATGATCGAAGCAATTTTTTTAAGTTTGGGCGGCGGACTAATAGGTCTTGGCCTTGGATTCCTTGGAACCTTAATTGCTCAGAACTTTTTAAATGCCCAAGTTCCGTGGTGGGCCGTTGTCCTTTCATTATCATTTTCTATTGTGGTTGGAGTTTTGTTTGGAACCTATCCTGCTATTCAAGCAAGTAAAAAAGATCCTATCGAAGCATTACGTTACGAGTAGTTATTTTTTCACCAGCTTCAAAATATACGTGGAGTCGTCAGAGAGAAAAGTTTCTTCCAGTACATTAGTTAAATCTGCATTATCAAGATAAATTTTCCAATTGTAACCTTCCGGAACTGGTACTCTATACACATCTACAATTTCTGTTCTGTCTATATATGCAACTATTTCATAAAGCACTTTGTCCTCGTCGCGAACTCGCTCAAGAAGGGTTAAAACCGAGTCTCTGTTTCTAAGATTCTTTTGATAGGTTCTTTGAGTCGACCCGTCATCTACAACCAAGTTTACTTTCACAGGTTTTACTTCTATATTGCGCTCTTCCTCTTCGGCCTGCCTCACTTCAATATTTCCCTCCTTTAGGGTGTTATTCACATAAAATGCGGCTAGTACAAGGAACAAAATGTATAAAAATCCTAGAGTTTGTATTTTTGAAGGTTTCATCTGCATAATTTTATCATTGTTTGGGAGTTTGTATTATAATGTCAAAGTATGCGCCTGTAGCCCAATGGATAAGGCACTTGTCTTCGGAACAAGGATTTGGGGGTTCGAATCCCTCCAGGCGCACCAAAAGATAGAACCTAAAAATGCTTCAAATTATCATCCTGCTATAATTCACCTATTCAAACAACTAAAAAGGAGGCGAGAATGGACCAAACCGCTAAATTCACTTTTGCGGTTGATGCCGGAAATACAATTGGTTATGTCGAGTCTGACGAGATAGCGCTCGAGCTGGACTTTATAATCTACGCACGCGATCCGGAAAAAGATTGGATTTT
>MEWG01000026.1:7715-10768 GCA_001773295.1 candidate division WWE3 bacterium RIFOXYD1_FULL_39_9 | reverse complement strand
AGTATCTCCAAAGACACGGTTATCTAAATGCAAAGTTAGCGCAGGTCGAACACACGGAATAGGAACTTGATGCCATTAAGCCCTGTTCCGTGTAGTTTTTTCATATACAGCATTTTTGCCTTGTGGTAACATACAGGTTGTTTTCATGACTAATTAGACTTTTTTGACTATAATACAACCATACACGGGGACGTAGCTCAGTGGTAGAGCAGGGGACTCTTAATCCCTTGGTCGAGGGTCCGACTCCCTCCGTCCTCACCATATAGACCTATATTTAAGTGTGCCAGAGTGGTGAAACGGCAGACACGCAGTCTTCAGAAGGCTGTATCCGCAAGGATGTGAGGGTTCAAGTCCCTCCTCTGGCACCAGAGCAGCTTCTGAAATTTCTACCCTATAAACATAAAAAAATCTTGTATTTTTAGAAATAATCTGTAAATAATTAGTAATTCAAAAAACCAAGAAAGGAGATCAAGTTGAAAAGACGTCGTGTCCTAAGACCTTGGGAGGCAGACTGTGAGCGAAGGTGGCTTAATGTTAAAGCAGCACTTCGTGACTTTCGGCATGCATTTGCAAAATTACACTCCTCGCGGAGACGTTGGGGCGAGAAAGCTAAGATACGATAATCAGTCGCTGTATTTAGCATTAAATGAGCCTGAATTACATGTTTAACAACTGTAATTTGGGCTTATTGTTTTTTTAGCCTTCTGATATAATGTCAACTGGGTGTATTCCCATTGTTACTTGGTTTTTTGCCCCCTGGGCGGGTGGCGAAATGGCAGACGCGCAACGTTGAGGTCGTTGTGGGAGTTAAATCCCTTGCAGGTTCAAGTCCTGTTCCGCCCACCAGATCTTGGATGACTCGAATTACTAATTGTTTAAAATACATTTTATTTACCCTGCTTTTAGCGTTACCCTTTTACCCGATAAGTTACAGTCAAACATTTAGCGGCGAGCATATCGCTAACTTTGACGTTGACATAGTTATCGAAGAATCAGGACATATTTCAGTTACAGAAAAAATTCAGTATTATTTTGGAACCAATCTAAGACACGGGATTTTTAGAAATATTCCATTTGTTAAAACAAACGATAAAGGCGACCGACTTTTGATGGATATCACAGATATTTCTGTTACAGACGAGAATAATAAGCCATTAACTACAAAAGTATCAAAAGACGGCGAGGAAACAGATATTAGAATTGGCGATGCAGACAAGGAAATTACCGGTATGCACACGTATTTTATTAAATATCGAGTTGCCGGAGCATTGAGCTATTTTGAAGACTTTGATGAGTTGTACTGGGACTTAACAGGCGATGATTGGACTGTCGAGATCCAAAATTTTAGCGGTCGCGTCAGTTTACCGCCCGGAATTATTCAGACGGAACCGGATGTTACTACTGCTATTTGTTATACCGGACCCGAAGGCAGTACACTTTCCGAATGTGACATTCTCATGACTACAGAAAACCGGATAAGTTATGAGTTTCTAAATCAGAAACCTTACCTTGCCGGTGAGGGTATAACCGTAGCCGTGACATTTCCAAAAGGCTATGTTCAGGTGCTCCATCCAAGGCCTGACATTATGTACACTGTAGGTAAAATTGTTGGAATATTTTTTGTTATATTGGCAGTAATTTTATGGGGTTTTGTAGCACCGATAGTTACTTTTTGGATTTGGTACAAGGATCATGAAAACACTAAAAATAAACAGAAGATAGTTGCAGCTTGGTTCTCTCCGCCCAAAAATAGAGCCGGTCAGCAGTACTCGCCTGCTGAAACCGGATTATTATTATCTAAAGGTGTTGGACCTAAATTAATAACTGCCACGATAATAGATTTAGCCCAAAGAGGATTTTTAAAGATAGTTTTCAGGAATAAAAACGATTACGATTTTGTGAAACTAAAGGAACTAACTGCACCGGAACTCAAAACATTTGAGCGGACACTTCTTGCAGGTTTATTTTCAGATGTACAGGGTCTAAACCTTGGAAGAATAATTAAAAGTGTAGATAAGTTTAAGAAAATGTCTGCAGACGGCACTATAGATGAGGCTGAACAAGCGGAGATATCAGAACTAGCGACAAATACTTTGCAATACGTTACCGTCAACATTAAGGATCTCAAAAAATCCAATATTTTTGCTCAAAAAGTCGAATCGTTTTATAGGCAACTTGGAATTGCCGTTAAAGATGACGGTTTGTTTACGAAGGACCCGGTACCACTTTATAACTTTTTCACTGCACTTACTTTCTTTTCATGGATTCTGTTTAACCCAATAATGTCAGTTTTTTCGTTATTTTTTGGAAGAAAGATAGCACCACGTACCGACTTTGGAATAGAAAAGTATTCAGAGGCCAAATCATTGGAGAATTTCTTAAAATCTCAGGATGCGCAACTTGATTTTCAAGCCTACAATCAGATGTTTTTCGAGAAACTATTGCCATACGCTACAGCTTACGGAGTTGAGGATGTGTGGGCAAAGAGATTTAAGGATTTGAATTTTTCTCAGAGCGATTGGTATGAAGGCGGAAATTATGGGGCGATGCAGTTTTCATCGTTCTCGCACGGACTTAGTAGTAGCGTTAGATCGTATTCTTCTACTAGCTCCAGTGGTTCATCGGGGGGATCCTCCGGCGGTGGAGGTGGCGGCGGTGGAGGCGGTAGTTGGTAATTACCGCTAGATTGAGGCCTTTGCCTAGTGTTATAATGCATGTTGTTCCGCGTTTGCGGGAATGAGCCTGGGTACAGTCTCTTCCCTTGATGAGTACATCTGCGGGAATAGCTCAGTGGTAGAGCGCTTCCTTGCCAAGGAAGAGGTCGCGGGTTCGAGCCCCGTTTCCCGCTCCATTAACCCAAATGTCTGATCTAATTAGAGTGCATAAATTGAAATTAGTTACACTTTAATCTAGTATATTTTTATGAAATTAGAAGATTTATATAAATTAATAGTTAAATCTCAACAGGAATTTCTATCATTTAGACACGAGATGAGTACGTTTAGAAAAGAAACAAAAAACGAACTAAATGAACTGTCTCAAACTTTACGAGG
>MEWG01000026.1:3675-7700 GCA_001773295.1 candidate division WWE3 bacterium RIFOXYD1_FULL_39_9 | reverse complement strand
ACAAAGACGGAGTTAATGCGCTAGACAAAAGAGTTACGGTTTTAGAATCCCAATAAACAAACACGCGGTATCAGTCGGAACTCGACTAGCGTTACATCGTATTCAACTCATCTATTTATCTTATATAATAGTTACACGGTATGTATCCAGGAAACGAAGGAATATCTACAATAAGTCCAGAGGCTCTCATGGGTGAAAAATCCAAGGATGAGTTAAAGGTTGAGGAGTTTTTAACCGAGGTAACTAGTACTGCCTTATCCTATAAGACCATGGTTAATGAAAGCGAGAAACAGCCGTTGTTCTCATACGTTGACCTCCGCGGACTGCTTTCTCCTGGGCAAATCGAGTTGTTATTTAGCGATAAATACCTAAACGTAAAACCATTAACTGACTATGAGCTTAAGACTGGTTCTGCACGTAGAAGCACGGCTCTCCCATATTTGGAAGTTACTAACTACACAGACCGATCTGTAAATCTTGCAATTACTAATCTTATCGACGAGGCTGACGTAGCATCTGCAGAGTCGGCCTTCATACGCAAGCTATTGGAAGACTACAAGCTGAGAGCCAGAAGTTTCGAAGCGTGGGAAGAGAAACTAGACGAGAGGATTACTCAATTCCAAAATGAGAGCATTAAGATTTTGAATGAAAATCCAGAACTTAACGAGCGTGCTTCGCGATTTGATTTAGTTGCCGAACAAGCACTTTTTCTTAGCTCGTTGTGGACTGCCAGTAAATCCGGCAGTGATATTACGCTTGAAAAAATGCGCGAAGTAGTTGATACCGTGGAACAGCACAAAAATATAGAAGACAGTATAGATAAGTCCGTGCGGATGCTCGGATGTGAAATCGAGATACCTTATACAGGCTCTTTTAGGGACCAAAAAGTAAGAGGGGCGCGGTATGTCTTTTTGCCAGAACATCTTGACCTATTGACACGGTTATACATACCTATCGAGCGCGATAAACAAGGTGAGGCTGCTATTCCTCCCTCAAGAAGCCCGGCTATACAATATGGTATCTTGGATCAACTGCGCCAAATGGGATTCTGTCCTGAGAATGCTGACTTAAATTACACGCTTCATGTCAACGTCTCGCTCACCGAACCTGAATATACATCATTTGAGCAAGAATTTTTGAGTTTTAGTCCGGATGAAATGAGCGGGTTAAGCGCACTTGGGAACATAGTAGGAGCAAGATACTCCTCAACCTCGAGAATACTAACCGGGGCATATCGCGACCCGGCTTATGTTAAGGGTGAGGATCCAAGCACGTATAGACTTGAATTCAGAACGCTGGAATATGACCCCTCAGAGTCCGAAGAAAGCTTTACTTCAAAGCTAGACAACATCAGAAAGGCAGCAGGTAAGTTCCTGGAATATCACGCAGAAAAAGAACATCCAGAACAAACAAAATACGGTCAGCTTCTGCTGGCAATTGCACATCAATGTATATCTGAGGAAGATAGAGATGTGTCAAAAGCCGAGATGCTTATCTCGATTCATATACAAAGTATAGTTAAAGATCCGGAAAAGAAACGTATTTTAGGCAAGTTATTCGACGAGTTTCTTGAAAATTAGACGAAATATGGAAAAAAGGCGAGTATACTGCTAAAATTGGTTAGTTTTGATCCAGAGTATGGGGCGGTAGCCAAGGCGGTCACGGCACCGGTCTGAAAAACCGGCTATGTGGGTTCGATTCCCACCCTCCCCACCATAAAATCCTCGTTCTAGCAATATAATCCAATGGTTTTTAACCATATAGAGAGTGGGAAGTCGAACTTTTTAGTGATAAAATAACCTCATTGTGAAAATTACTATAACTGAAATTAAAACTTCCCTGGAAAAATTAGCAGTCAAATATGTTTCACAAGAAGAAGCAAAATATTTCGCTGAGGAAATTACAGAAGCCTGTATTAGAAAATCACCAAGATCAAACGTACTAAAAGATGAGGTACTAGCAGATACAAAGAGACAAGAAAAATATAAAAACAACAGTTTTACCGTAGTAAAAGAGTTACCTAGTCTTATAAGATTAAATTTTAATCACTTACCGATTACATTTAAAATAAAATATCTACATGATTTATTAATCGATAAGGCTACAAAGACCGGAATATCTATTTTGGCTTTTGATAATTCAGGAGGTATGCATAGTTTGCATACTTGGGCACAAGGATTAGCTAAAAGGGGCTACTTTGTTATGGGCGCATATAATGGCGGTCCTTTAGGAGTTGTTCCATTAAATGGAACTAAAGGATTGTTTGGTACTAACCCGATTACTTACGGATTTCCAACAAATGAAGGAACAGTAGTTATTGATATGGCTACTTCGGAAATTCCGTATTTTGAAATAGTGCAGAGTAAGAAAAATAATATCCCACTTAAAGAAAACTCTGCTGTGGATCAAGACGGACTACCTACTACTGATGCCAATAAAGCTCTTTCCGAAGATGGTACATCTAATTTACTTCCTATGGGAGGTAATTATAAGGGATACGCTATTAATTATTTGGTAGAAATAATGACGGGAGCTTTAATTGCGGCCAAATTAAGTTCTAAACAAGACCCTTCTTATGTGAACGAAGATCATGGGGGATTTCTTATTGTAATTGATATTTCTGCTTTCAGCGATTTAGATACCTTTAAATCAGAGGTCTCTGAATTTAATAATTTAATAAGATCTCAAAAATCTGTTGCGCACAAAGAAATAATTGTACCAGGTGACAGTAATAGTGAAAGGTATGCTAGTGCGGAGAAAGAGGGTATGGTTGAAGTTGACGATGAACTTTGGAAACAGATTCTAGATTTTATTAACTAATCTGAATCTGAGCATCAATAGAAAAGTTTACAACTTCATTCTCAATAGACCCTTAAAGATAGATTACGTATACTACAAAAGATTGAGCACCGGTTTCTTTGATACGGCGTACTTTTTAAAACCCTCAATATCAGTAACACCATTTTCTAAGACAGCCTCATAAACATAAACAGAAGGTATATCTGCCTTTAAGTTATTCTGCAGTCTCCAGTTTTTAATATCTAATATGATTTTTCTATTTTCAGGTGTTACCTTATTTAATAGTTCGGCGTTTCTTTTAATTGCTCCCTGGAAATCATTTTCTTGTATAAAGAATGTAAGCACCCATGTTTCGCCTTCAAAAGTAAATCTCTCTATATTTATTACAAAATAGGGAACATCCTCATAAATTCTGTTATATAAAATTACTTTTCTACATTCTTTTATGTCAGTTAGATCATTAGCAAATGCTATTATTTTGGATTTATCCATGGGATTAAGTATTATGTTTGAATCTATGTCCGGATCCACCATCAAGTTAAAAACTGCAGAGCCGGTATAAGTAATATTTCCAAAATGTTTTTCCGCAAGTTTTCTAAATGGGAAAGTGTCAACCAATAATTTTGCTTTTGTGAATAAATCATCCGAGTATGTTTCGGTATTTGGCATAGACTAATCATAGCACTAGAGGGACAATAGTTTGTACCTAGAAGACCCAGGATTACAACTCAGTCGCTATAGGGTATAATGAGCGCATCGGTAAAGAATCCAAAATAATCAAACAAAACTAGGAGGAGAAATGAAGAAACTGTTTTTGACGACCGTCATCGTTCTTGTTATTGCGTCACTAGGCGTACCGACCGCATTAGCATCCGGAGTGTGGCAAGAAGGGTCAGCTGTTGTAGACGGCGATGTCGTGGAGTGGGAGACCTTGCCAGTTATACTCGACCTGAAATCCGGAAGTGGCGAGCTGATTGCACAACTCAAGGGGGTTTACTCGCTTAATCCTGATGGGACCGCAACCGGCTACGTTTACGTTGCCGCGGAACCCGGAATCATTCTGGATGATTCGGTGTGGCCAATTGACGAAGAGCACTGGGTGAAAGCAAGCGGCTCGAAGGTCCCGTGGGACGCTTTCTTTTTTGTCGAGAATGCCGGGGATTTCGTTGGTTTCGAAGGGTCATTTACGGTAGCAGAAACCTATTTTGATGGCGGCTGTTTAGAGT
>MEWG01000026.1:0-3660 GCA_001773295.1 candidate division WWE3 bacterium RIFOXYD1_FULL_39_9 | reverse complement strand
ATGGAACTTTCGGCGGCGTCGGGTAAGAAAGAAGTACTGGCATCGATTGCAGTACTTGGTCTGGCCGTCCTGGGATTTTTCGGAGTACTAATGTCGCGCAGATAGGTAACTTATCTATCTAAACAACATAATCCGGCACTGTGCATTAATTTTTGGCAGTGCCGGATCTCATTTTAAAAAACATCGCAATATAAAGTTATTCATATCTTAAAACCGACACATGCTGTTATACTCAATAAATGTATTCCAAAAAGCATTTACCCTATTATGAAATCGAAGGAACACATTCTGTAGTAGGTGAATTTATTGGCAAAACTTTTCGCGCACAAATCCAAGAAGCAATTTCCAAACGTAAAAAAACAATTGAAAATTACGAATCCTATTTACCTAAATCTCACGAGTGTCTTGAAATTACCAAAAAGTATTTTCCAAATTTAATTTTGGAAACTGAAAGTACTGCAAAAGCCGCAGATGTAGAAATGATTGATTTATTTTTTATGAGCAATAGGGAAGTGTACGATCCAGAAGAAGTGTGGGATGCAAATCATATTACAAACGGTAACAATCCGGATCATTGCACAGTTGTTGCCGGTTACGACAACGGTAATCTGGTGATTGGTCACAACGAAGATTGGTCGGCAGAAGTTATTGATGAGCTTTACGTGCTAAAAGCTACCATAGGCGAAGTTACATTCATTGGATTACAATATGACGTTGTTGTTTTGGGGTGTTCCGCAACTATGAATAATTTTGGTTTGGTTCAGTGTATAAACGACTTGTATCAAACGAACAAAATTGGAATACCCAAATATTATTTAGCGCGCGCTATTTTGGAAGCAAAAACTTTGGACGAAGCAGAACATATAATACGATCAGTACCAAGAGGTTCCGGGTTTAATCACGTGTTGGCTCAAAACGGCGAAATTAGAAATATAGAAATCGCCGGAGATGCGATAGGAGTACAAAGCGCGCTTCACACACCTTATGTTCATACAAATCACTACTTAACAGAAGAACTAAAAATGCTAGAAAAGTTTCACACGAAAAGTTCTGAAGAAAGATACATTAGAGCAACAGAGTTATTAAAACCAAATATGTCCATTGAGGATATCAAAGCAATTTTGGCTGATTCAGAAAATAAGGAATATCCGATTTGTAGAGAAGATGAAACTATTGGGTCGGCAATTTTTAACCCCTATGAGAGCAAATCATATTTCTGTTACGGACACCCTTGCGTAGGTGAGTTTGTAGAATACAAACTTTAGGCGCCAATTAAGTTTTACTTAACCAACAACTTCATAAGCCACCCAAATATACTTGGCTGCGCTTCTTCAAGACTTATTCTCTCTTGAAGTGCTGTGTTTTCCTCGTTTATTAGGGCAATCATTTCCTGAACATTTGTAATATCAGCTTGATTTTGAAGCTTCAGTTTAAGCTGCTCAAGTTGTTGAACTCTGACTCTGTTTTGTTCCATTTCCATTTTTAGCTCACCGATTGCTTTGTAATCAGGACCAAACAAGAACTTAGCCGCGTTACCTTTGTTTTCAACGTTAGCTAAGTTTTCCTGAATTTTAGTCTGGACTTGATTTTGAGCCTTGGCCCATTCACGCACTTGATCGCCGATTCCACCTGCAGCAGGTCCTGTAGACAGCAGTTTCTGTATCTGTTGTGCTACTGAACTTCTGATTCCGGATAAATCATTTTTGTTGTCGTTTTCTTCACCTTGTTCTTCTTGTGTTTTCACCTGAAGTTGTTGTTCCTCTCCGGCATTTTGAGTTTTTACTTGATTTTGATTTTGTACAGGTTGTGTAGCACCAATACCTTGGCTACCTTGCATAGCAGGGGTTCCAGAACCGCTGGGTTGCCCGTTAGAATTGGTGTTAGAGTTACCATTAGAGCCACTCCCGCCTTGATTGCTCTCAGCCAGGGTGTTAAGTGTGGCAGCGGTCAATAGAATAGTTGCGATTGCTATAAGACTTTTATACATATATTTACCTCCCTTTTGATTTAAAATTAGATTTACTACTTATTTAAGGATACTTCAAACATATAGATGAGGCAAATTGAAAAGTTATCTTACAACAACATTTATAAACTCAGCAGTCTTCTTACCAAGCTCCAGAAATTTTTCATAGTTAGTGTTTTGTGACATCACGCAAACCACAAATTTATCCTGTTTTCCAAAAACAATTCCGCAGTCGTGCCAAGAGCCGGTGTCGCCCCAACTCCCAATTTTATGAGAGAATGTTAAACCTTCTTTCAGATGCATAGTAATTCTGTCGTCAAAAACAGTTTGCGCCATTTCGTTAAAGAGCAGATTTTTGTTTTCCTGTGTTAGTTGTTCGCCCTTATAGATATTTTTTAGAAAATTGCCCATTTCAGCAGGGGAGGTGACATTTTCAGCTGCAAACAAACTGCCGGATGTTGAATCGAGATTTTGATTAATCAAAGCCCCAACTTGAGGTTTACTAATTCTGTGAAGTAGAATGTTTTGCGCAACATTATCAGAGTAATCAATTAAATTTGTTAAAAGCTGCTCGATGCTAAAAATTGTTCCGAAGCTGTTTCGATTGATACTTCCGGTACCGCCTTCGAAGTCTGCTTGTGTGTAGGTAAGTTCGGTGGTAAGAGCCATGTTTTTCTTTTGTATTTCATTCAAAACCGTTACTGCTACCGGAAATTTATACATGGATGCGGCGTAAATTTTGACATTCTCGTTGTAGGCATACGTTTTGCCGGTACTAATATCCTCGATATAAAAGCCAAATTTATTGCCTTGTTCGGCAAAGGAGTTCTTTAATTTTTCAAATTCAGCGTCTTTATTAACCTTTTTATTTAAGAACTTTTCAAAGACCGACACGCCAATAGTGGAAAATGATAATACGTCGGGGGAGTTAGCAAATAACGACCTCGAAACCAAAAACATCATCAAACCTGAAATAAAGATTAAAATTGGGAGTAAATAGTCTATTTTTAAGTATTTTTTATCTCTGCGTCGGGTTAATTTAATCATTATATTAGATCTTACAATTACCCAAAAAATTGGTAAAATGGCATAGTCTTGGGGAATTAGCTCAGCGGTTTAGAGCACTCGGTTTACATCCGAGGGGTCATAGGTTCAAATCCTATATTCCCCACCATTAGTTTATCAAACACACCTAAATCCGTCTTTTATGCGTAAGTAAAACCTTCCTTGATCACTTTATCGTCCGGAATGCCTCTCTTTGCAAGTAATTCAGATGTTTCATTGAGCATAAACGGGTTCCCGCATATATAATATTGAGAATCTTCTGTTTTTACTTCGTCAACTTTTTGTGTGATTCTGCCCTTAGTTCCTGAGAAATCAGCCGATTCTGGTTGAGATACACATACTTCATAGTTAAAATTAGGCATTGTTTTAGCAAAATCGTCCAAATACTCCTTCAAAATCATTTCGTTTTCGTGTCTTATCCCAAAATAGAGCCATACATTTCCCGCATATCCTTCTTCTCGCAAGTTATAAAACATTGAAATAAACGGAGCTAAACCTGTACCTGTTGCAAAAAAGTATAAATTATTTGGGAGTGGGGGACGTAGTGCAAATCTTCCGGCCGGTCCGACAAAATCGACGGTGTCCCCTACTTTTAAGGTTTTTATATAATTAGCGCCAACGCCGTTATG
>MEWG01000025.1:14452-16200 GCA_001773295.1 candidate division WWE3 bacterium RIFOXYD1_FULL_39_9 | reverse complement strand
ATAGATGGTATGATTCTATATGCTCTATTGGCCACTCTACTCTGGCGCGGCGGGCTGGCCGACGGCGGCGCGGAACATTCTACGCTTAGAGCGTTTACGCTCTTAACCGTATCAGAAAGTTTTTCAATGTTTCTTTTTGAATTTCTTTCCTGAGAATTTGTTTTTTTATTTATGAAAGTTTTTTTGTCTTCTTGTATTCTTTGTTTTAAAAGTTGTCTTTTTTCTTTATAAGTTTTTTTCTTATTTTCATTTAAAACTTTTTCATTAGAAAAAGTTGTTATATTTTTATTTATAAAAATATTACTGTCTTTTAAAGAACTGTTTTCTATATTACTATCTTCTATATTGGGTGTGCAGGTTCTGAGTCCCCGAATACTCAGATTCTGAAGTTTCTCAATACTCAGATTCTGAAGTTTCGTATTCTCATTTTTCTTAATTTCTTCGTTTGTTTTAAAAATGTTTTTTGCGCTTGAAAATATACTATCTGTAAATCTATTTTTTTCCGATAAAGGTTTTATCATTACTTTTGATTTTGTTGATGATTGTTTTTCTCTTAAATCGTTAATCCTATCAACTGCCTTTTGTATGTCTATATTTTCTACATCCATCAATGTATAAATGCATGGCTTATGCTGAAGTTTATCTTGTCCTGTTGGTTTTAAAATACTCATAAGTCCTGCCGCTTCCATATCTTCGCAAGCAGAAACAAAAACATTTGTACTTATGCCTATGTATTCTGCCCAATCTGCTTGAGATACTCTCGGGAATATAGCATGGCTGTTGTTGTTGCAGAATCTTTTCATCGTAGACCAAACACTAAATGCTGTTGGTCCTATTATTCTCAGCCATTTATCTATCATATAATTATAGGTTATAAAAAAACTTCCTGTTCGTTTTACTTGTTCATCTTTAATCTGAATAAAATTCTCTTCTTTGTGTTCTCTCATTTAAGTTTTCCTTTGGTTGTCTTACTATTCATTTTTATTTTTCTTCATTTGCAAAATCTAAGAATAGCCTTAAATTTATCAAATTGTTCGTGATTTGTTTTTAAATATCTATGTCTTCCGTCTGTCTTTTTAACTTCTTGAATAAGTCCTAATTCTTTTAGATTTAGAATATATCTTGTTATAGATGCTTCACCGACACCTAAAAAATCCGCGAAATAAGAATTGCTTGCAACACATACTCCCCCATCTTGGGATAGACAGTCTATTTCAAGCCATAATATTTTTTCAGGCCAGCTTAATGAGGATAGATGTATTTCCTCAGGAACCCAAATACCTTTCCGCAATCTATTCTTTCTTATCGCGTTTAAATTTATAGATAGTTCTTTGTTTTCTTCTTTCATTTTTTTCTCCATTTTTTTTGATTTGAAATTTATTTTCGGCCAAATCCAGAATTAAACCACATCCAATTCTGGATTTGGCCGACTTGTTTTATTCTTGAATTTTCAATATCGGAATATAAATCTCACTTCCATTCGACATTTCTACTTCCAGAATATCAATAACTCTTGTTGATTTAAATCCATCTCCATTCTTTATATTGTTAAAATAAGACAATGGAACCTTACCATTAAAGGCATTATGCTTTTTAGATATCTTAAAATACAACTCTTCGGACACTTGAACGGAAATAAATCCCCAGTTTGTTCTATTGGAATGAGCACACTCACTATTTGGCATGTAAGAAAAGATAAGATTATTCGGCTTGACGGCTTGAATTAAACTAAAATACCCTTCACAGAA
>MEWG01000025.1:13857-14428 GCA_001773295.1 candidate division WWE3 bacterium RIFOXYD1_FULL_39_9 | reverse complement strand
TTGATCATTTCCCAATGTATAAAATCTTCCGACTATTGCGCGGATATCATCTTCATTCTTTGCGCTTTGAATATCGAAACATAAAGAGATAAGACCTTTGTTTTTGGCGAGTGAGATAGGCGGGAATGATAGAAGCTGAATACAAATAATTACTGCAAAAAATAATGTCTTCATAAAAACCCCTCCTTTCAAGGGTTAAAGTTATATGAGGGGTGGAAAGGCACCCCTCATATTTGGAAACTTTGGAGCATTGCGCTCCTCCGGTAGCTAACCGGGTTGGAAGAGATGCTACTATAGCACAAGTTGGAGCTAAATGTAACAAATAATTTTATTTGTAGTAATTTCAAACCACTACATAGTACTATAGTTCATTTATTCTTCTACTTGTCGGTAGAATACCCACTCGGCAGGGAAGTCTTTCGGCTTTAGCTTTATGGTATCTTTTCCGACAACCGCTTTCATCTCTCCTTGTTGAAATGATTTGAAAGCGTTCTTTCCAATAACTTCTTTATTACCAATCTTCCTGTAATACTTTCCATCCTTTTCAATAACCAAATCTTCAATTGTTTCA
>MEWG01000025.1:9142-13842 GCA_001773295.1 candidate division WWE3 bacterium RIFOXYD1_FULL_39_9 | reverse complement strand
GTAATGATGTAAGTTGTTGAATTACTTTATCTCTGTCGTAAACAATACGTTTGTTTGGATTTCTCCCTATCTTATCCCATCTTGCAAGTAAACATAACTCTTTTAATCTGTATTCATATTCGGTTATTTCAAGTACTTTAGATAACTTATTCATTTCTCCAAGTTGAAAATGCCAAAACCTCATATGATTCTTTACAAGATAAAGAGTTTCTTTTGATACAAAACCTTCTATCAATGTCGCGCCAAATGATTCGTGCTGCTTTGTCTCTTGAATCTTTCCTATATCGTGTAAGAGAGCGGCAAGCGCAACATCGAATCTTGCAAAGTAATCTACCGCTTTTATTTCTCTTATAGCAATAGAGAATACTTGCAAGCTATGATTTAAAACACTTCCTTCTGGATGGTGGATTGGGTCTTGTATTCGATCTTTTCCAAACTCAAGCAGGTCCAATAAGTGATCTAAGTTAGGTATTTTTTGATAGTATCGCATAGCCACCCCTCCCATCTTTTTCTATTTATCTTTTCTGGTAAAGTACACAATTCGGAAAGCTTTTCTACCTTGTTCATAATCTCTTCAAGAGTAGGCGCAACATCGGATTGATAGTCAAGTTTGCCTTGCTTAACATCTTTAAGATATTGAGCGCAATGCAATGGATAAACAATATCTCCGATAGTGTAGATTTGTAGAAGTTGATTGGCTGCCCTCAGTGCATGGGAGATTGCTTTCCAATCGATACCTTGGTTTTGTTCTGCAAGTTTTGCTCTATGTCCATATTCGTCATAGAATTTTCTCAATGAAAGATATACTTCTTTAATTGATACTGTTTCAAGAAAGTATTTCCCGCATACTTGATACATTCTAAACGGTGTTATTTCATTTTTATCTATGAAATGAATATGTTCTCCTGTTGGTAGATGTTCCCAAACATGTTTTAATCTTGTAGTATCTATCTTATCCGAATGTACAGAGTCCCACAAAAAATCTGCTACTCTTTTCGCTGCCGATAATCTGCTTCCCTTTATTCCATACTTGGCGGCTTGTCTCCTGCAATAGCCAACAAATGCTTGCAGATTTTTGGTATAAAATTCTGCTCTGTGCTTTCTTAAATATTGCCACTCTGTACTTGTGATTATGGAAAATGGTTCTGGACAATGGAGCATATCTATTCCGATTGTCTCTCCTTTAGAAGCAAGTTCAAGAAAGTAGTGCAAGCTATACATTTCAATATCAATATCCTTACTTGTGTTTTTATCGCGCTTGTTTTCTTTTGAATTATATCTTAAATGCTTAGGTATTTTTCCTGTTAATATTTCTTCTTCGGTTGGGATAAATACTCCTTTATAATCTGCATCGCTTTGCTCTGTATTTGTTCCGTACAAGTGAGAGCCAAATGGCATTAAGACAATAATTTTTCTTCCGTCTACAATAGATTCAACAAGTTTTGTTGTTTCAACAATAGATTCAAGGCCATTCATAATCCAAAGTCTCCTCTGATTTCTTTTGCTTGTTTGTCTGTTAGTTCTCCTGGGTCTTTGCCTGTATTCAGTGTTGCTATTTCTCCATCTAAACCTCTTGCAGTTAAATATCCATATAACTCGGATGCTTTTTCTTGCGCTTGCTCTTCTGCATCAAATAAAATAATGAAACTTTTAAATCTATTTGCTATCATTCTTGCTTGAGCAGGCATCCATTCAATGCCGAAAGTAGAACCGCAACCTGGCCCTATTCTCCATGTATCTGTTATGCCTTCAACTATTAGTATTTTGTCTCCTTTACATTTATCTATTCCGTAGATAGTAGATTTACATGGATAGACTTCCTCTTCCAACTCACACATTTTATAACGCTGCTTGCTGTGGCCTGTAACGTCTCTGCCTTGATATGATATTAGTACTCCATCAAGACGAATGGGAGCTACTATTCTAAATGCTTGCTTGCCGTGTAAGCCGCCGCCTAATAACTCCCATTCCCGTGCAGTAGAAGCAGAAAAATTTCTGCTCTTTAAATAATCCCAATGCATCTTTTGCATTGGCCCAACACCCGCTGGTAGTTCTAATTTGTCTTTTCTTTTTATCTGTGTTTTATAATCTTCTAATACTTCTCCTGTGCTGTATTTTGTAAGGATAATAAAAGCTTGTTGCAGTGTTGTTCTGGCAAGTGCTGCAACTGTTTTAGGTAGCCACGAATAGCCGTGCTTGTAGCATACTGAATACCCCTTTAGCATATTAATTCCCATGTGATAGCCAGAAGAAGGGCCACAAAAAGGGCAGCATACATTAGCCCACCCTCTTCTCTTGTGTTGATGTCCTCTTGGCGCTGTTGCTATGGAGTACTCCATGCAAAATCGTTCTGCATCAAACATGTTACTTCTCTTTGTTAAATGTTTTAATTTGGGAATTGACTCGTTCTAAATTTTTTTTCATCTTATTAAGTTTTTCTTTTACAAAATCAACTGCTTCTCTAAAAGATAAAAACCATCTATGTGGGAAATAATAATCATAGGTGATTTTATTTTCAGAGGTGTTCTCGAAATAGACTTTTGCAAGAGTTTCTTTTATAATTTCTTTCTCTTCTATTCTGATGTTATATATCGTACTCCCGTACCCACTAACTCTATATGCTTTCATATTACTTCTCCTTGCTAAATGTTTTGAATGTTAAATATACATCAAGGTATTTTGGATCATCATTTCTTGTTATGAATAATTCTTCACCTTTCTTAAAAAAGATAATAGATAAAAAGATAATAATGAAAATAGCGATTAAACCACAAATAGAAATTATCATTCTCTTCTTCTCCTTTTTGGTTTTGTATTGCAGCATATAGGACATTTTATATCTTCTTCTTTCCCATAACAATCCATAAAGCCATGAGCAAAATTTAATCCGCAACGAGTATGTATTCCTTTTAGATCATGATATTTTAACAAGTGCCAAGCATCTCCATTCGTTTCTTTGCAATACTTTCCAGTTACTAAATACTTATTTGCATCTATTGCTTTATGTAGCGGTTTATGTTGTTTATGATCTTCTATTGTACATTGCTTTTGGTCTTTCTTCTTTTGATCGAAAAAGTTCTTCATCGCAATTGAACTCCTTTCTGTAAATTCTTGCTCGTTCTTTTGCAGAATTTACAAGCTGTCTAATATGTATATCTACATAATCATAAATCATTGCTTTCTCTTTTCCTTTTGCTGGTCGCAATACTCTGCCAAGATATTGAAGCAATCTTCCAGAAAATCTAATAGGCGTTGAAAGAAATAAAGAAGATAAGTTTTTACAATCAAAACCTTCTCCTATCAACTGGCCTGTTGCTATGACGATTCGCTCTTTATTCTGGCCAATTCTTTCAATGATTTGTTTTCTTTCTTGCGAAGAGCAATCTCCTGTAAGCAATACAGACTCTATACCTTTTTCAGAAAGCATTGTTTGTAAAGTTAAGCAATGTGTTTTTCTATCCGAAAGAATAAGAGCTACACCATTGTAAGCTTCTTCTGCTGCATCATTTATAATTAGCTTGTTTCGTTCTTCATCTTCTGTTAGTTCTTTAATCATTAACGAGTATTGGTTTATTGGATCATAGTTTGTTTTGAAAAGGGATTGCCTCATGATAACATCGATTGGCAGGATTGCTTTCTTCTCTATCATCTCTTCTATTCTGATTTCATGTATCTTTGGTCCGATAAACCACCATATAAGATTTGTCAGCTTGTCTCTTCTAAATGGTGTAGCAGACAAGCCAAGAAAATATTTACAATCAAAATAAGATACTGCTTCGTCAAAGCATCTTGAAACGACGCGGTGGGTTTCATCAACTACTAAATGTCCTATCTTTGGTGCAACTTTATCAGCGCATTTAAAAAGAGTTTGAACCATTGCAACAGTAATTTTTTTACCAACTGTTTTCTTTCCGTCTCCAATTTGGCCAATATCTTCTTTTGGAATAGATAGAAATGTTTCTATTCTATCCTTCCATTGGTAGAGTAATTCTTTTGTATGAACTATGATAAGTGTTGGTTGGCGGCGAGCAGCAATAATGCTTAATGCCATAATGGTCTTCCCGCTACCCGTTGGCGCTTGCAATACTCCTTGGTCATGACATAGCATTATAGCAATTGCTTCATCTTGATATGGTCTTTCTTCTGTGTTGAATGTAAAAGACACAGGCTTTTGAACACTTCTTAAATCAAGTATATCTGGTTTCTTATCGCACATGGAAATTAGTTCAGAATAAAAACCTCTTGGAACAGCAAAAGAAATTTTATCTTCCATAAAGTATTGTAGTACTTTAGGAACTCCTCTGTTTAGATAACCCATCCTTTCATTTTCAAACCATTTAGGGTTAAACATAGTTAAGCGTTGTCTTATCTTTTCGAGTAGTTCTTTCGGCGCTTTCTGTATTTCAATGTCATTGGATAGAATTAGTTTCATTTCTTCCCTCTTTTATGGTTTTGTACTGGGGCAATTAGCATAATCATTTCTTCGACTGCGATTAAGCCTTCACCATCAAGCCAGCTCCAAATTTCTTCTGATTCTTTTTCATTCAGCGATCTTAGAAACTCTACTAATTTTTTCGGCATGGTATGTTCTCCTTTTAAGACAAAATAAAAACCCGACGAAAGATTTTGTTAACCCTTCGTCGGGTTTATGTAATGAACTATAATAACAAAATACATTAAAATAAATCCTTTACAGAAAT
>MEWG01000025.1:6948-9131 GCA_001773295.1 candidate division WWE3 bacterium RIFOXYD1_FULL_39_9 | reverse complement strand
AGCGGCCCACTCCCCATCCGCAATGATCTATCAAATATCTTTGGATTCTTTTCTTGCAGATATGAGCAGAGCCGGTTTCTTTCTTGGCTTGCCTAATCATCTCCATCGGTGTGTCTAATGCGCTATTTACGACAAATTGCGCATCATCTGATAGTTTTTGTATGGTGTCTTTAAGTTGCGCGCATGACTCTGGATGGTTGCAATCCGGGCAAGCCAAAAACTGTTCTTCTGCCTCCTCTGTTTGTGGGTGTTTTTTTCTGAAGTTACATTCGACATTGAATCGGAAGTTTAAATGCTTCCACAGAAAAGTACTGAACTTTGATTTTGTTGGATCATAATTCTTTACACAATCAAGAAATGCTTCTGCTCCGATTGATTCTAAATCTTCTTGCTCAAGGCCAACAACTCCAGGTCTTGCCCATGCTTTAGCTCGTTTCTTAATAAGTAGAAAATACTTTTCGTATTCTATCTCATTTTTCTTTAGCATTTGGGTTTGCTTCCTTCTAAGGCAGTATAGTAGTTTGTTGTATGTGATTGGCTTAGTCGATTGGTTTTTTCAAGGTTCAAGAACAAAAACTTGGAGCAGAATTATTGTTACTCTTCCCACTTCATACCGTGATTTTGGCCAGAGCAAGAACAACGACAAAGAAAGCCTTTTGCTTCTTGGCATTTCTTCCCGCACTTTGTTTTAGTTGTACTTGCTATCAGCTTTTTAACTTTCATTTTTTTACTGCATATTGGACAGCGAGTATTTAAAGTTTTGTTATCTTTTAAATACTCGCCCTTCCAACTGGTTGTTACTTCATACCGCTTAGTTGTTTTGCATTGTTTGCATTGGCATATTACTATCAATCTTTTCTCCTTTCATTTTGCAATTATCGCATGATAGTTTATTGCAATAGAAGCACTCTTCTGAAAAAAGGGAAGTCATCTATCAAATGTCTTTTGATGAACGATTTAAACATATGTTACTCTTTCTATTGTTCTTTTAAGTTCTTTGTTTAGTTTTTCTATTACTTTATTTGCATTTTCGATTTCTATTAGTGTTGGGTTTCTTCCTTCTTTGTTGTATATTTCTTGCAAAGTGTTTCTTCTTTGCTCCCACCCGTTGATCTTTTGAATAATTTTAGCGGCGATAAGATTCATTTGTCTTTTCTCCTTTTAATTGTTATTGTTTAGTTTTACTATTACGTTGATATTATATTCATATTTATCAAATTCTAATTCTGAAATAGAATCATCGATATTTACTTCATTGACTTCCATTCCAGTTTTATTATAAAAATGCAGAATTTCTTCTTTAATTTTTGCTTCAAGCCTTTTCTTTTCTTTATTGATTTTATCTTCAATTTGCTTCAATTGAAGAGCAAGGTTTAAAGTTTTTTCATGCTTCTTGAGAAAATAAGAAAGCTCTGCATCTTCATTTTTTCCAAGTGTTTTCTTTTTCATTGTCTTTTCTCCTTTATTTGATTTGAATTACTTCTCCAAATGGCGGGTGAAATCTTTCAGCACTTCCAATGATACACCATAGAACAGGATAGTTAGGATCATTTGAAAAACTGCTGCATTGCCCATCTGTCAAATAGATAAAGCAAGATGGGAGCATTCCCTTTTCTTCTAAATGATTAAATGGCGGCCTAAAGTCTGTCCCTCCACCTCCTTGAGCATTTAGTTTTAACGGTATATCATAAGCTGTAAACTCTTCTACTCCTTGCAAAGCATTATTAACATACATAACATAAGCATTTGAATCATATGCTTCCATAATTGCACCCAATTCAGAAACAAACTCTTTTAGAACTTCTTGATTGATACTGCCAGAAGTATCAATAGCGACAGCAATGTTTTTCAACTCCTGTGATCTTAATGATGGCATGAACAACCCCATGTGGATATATCTTTTGTTCGGAGGCATCCAAGCATAATCATTTTTGGCATTCTGATCTACAAAGCGGCGAAGCAATTCTTTCCAATCCAGAACTGGCTCAAGAGTATCTTCGACCAGTCTTGCAATATGAGCAGGGAGTTTTCCGCACATTTTAGCTTGCTGCGATGCTTGCGCGATCATTACTTTAGCTTCTGCTTCTGCTTTTGATATATCCGCTTCGCTTGGTTTTTGCCCATCTTGCCCTGGTGCATCTCGTACTTCGCCACATCCACCTGGATCGCTATTTGAACTACCA
>MEWG01000025.1:0-6919 GCA_001773295.1 candidate division WWE3 bacterium RIFOXYD1_FULL_39_9 | reverse complement strand
CCCGCCACTTTGCTTCTCTGGTTTTGGAAGTTTAGAATAGATCGCTTCCGCTGCTTCGTTTGGAAAGCCTTGCAATGCTCCTTTCGGTAGAGTAAATTTTGAATTGGTTAAAAGATAGTTGATGGCATAATCTGCTGCCGCATTCCATGTTTCGTGGTCTCTATCTTGTCTTCTGACATGATGTAACGCTGCAATATGCATTACTTCATGAGCAATTAATCCTTTCGTTTCGTCTAATGTTAAGGACTCGATAAATTCTGGATTGTATCCTAAAGATACTCCATCGGTCCAAGCTGTCTTACATGTTCCATCTTCTTTAATGAGAAGCCTTAAAGCAATGGAAGCAAAGAACGGCTCGTCGAGTACTAAACCTGCTTTTGCTTTTGTTATTTTATCTTTTGCTTGCATGTTATTTCCCTCCCAAATAACCAGACATAGCAGACAGTAAATCGTCTGCTGTTTTAGCCGTTTGCTTTCTTGTCTTTTTATTCTTTCTCAAATCCTCTGGATCAAAAGAACAAAGTTTTTGCTCTACATCCTTTCTCATCTCTTCCAGATTAGGATCATTAGAAAGATTCAAGCGCGGAAGCAAAGAGCAAAGTTCTGCAATGTTTGAAATCATACTGTTTTTAAATATCTTTTCTGGATCATTAAGGCGCTCGCTCATATGAGAAACAGAATCATAAAGCCGTTGCCACAAATCCTTCATTGCTACCGCTTGGGCTTGAATCAAACCCTCTTCAATGTTCTTCTTGATTATGCTTGCATCTTCTGCTCTAAGCTTTACTCTAAAATCGTTTGATGTTGGCAGTGGATAGATAGCCGTTGTCACATCAAACTTTTCTTTGATTTCATCTTCTTTCGGATAGTCCATCTCATTAAACAATGAGCCGAGCCTTTCTTTGCTATCTTCTACATAGGTGTTGTAGCCTTGCACAAACTCTCTTGTTGCATTTTCAAAATCTGATTTAAGACTTCTGATTTTTTCAGAGTACTTACTGAAGTTAGCAGAGGTCAAAATCCTCATCCCTTCATCTGACCACGGAAGAGTATTAGCATAATGAAAAATTCGAATTTCGTTTGAAATACTTTGAAGCTTTTGCAAAGACTCCTTTGCGATTAGTGCTTTGTTATATCTTCCTGCATCTTGCTTGGCTTGGTGTTTATCTGCTATCTCTTTGGACGCTTTCTTGTCGTGTTTTCTTGCAGCCCACATAGAGATTGACAACCGCACCAGCATTGCTTTGCTGGCAAGTTCTTTACTTTCAATTGTCTGAGATTGCTTAGTGGTAGTTTTCATTTGTTATTCTCCTTTTGTTTTTAGTAGATTGTATTGGCGATAGTAAATAGTTAAAATTCTTAATCTTCAATATCTAATGGGATCAAACGCGCCTCATGCTTTTCGAGCATGTCAATTTCCCCGCCAGCTTCAACATGTTTCAAGTCTCTTTTTGTGAATTTTTTACCAGTGATACTGTGCATCCTGGTTAAAGCGATATCTGCTTTTGAATAAGCACTCATTCCATAACCGTAATGCTGGATAATATAGACTTTTTTCATTTACTATTCTCCTTTCATTCTTTTCTCTATAAGTTTTGCAATTACTTCTGGACGATTCTTTTTCAGCCATTCTTTTCCAACTTCTACTCTATAAGTACTGTGGCAATAAACCATATTAGAGAAGCCCTTTTTTGCATAAGCACTCGGATGGCGAATATAATCTCCACTCTTTGTTTCATAGTACCAACCTTGGCCCTTTTCTTCTGGTTCAATATCTCCTTCGACCACCTTGACTGGACAATTCCAATTTGCTTTCGCTTGCTTTCTTATTTCGTAAAAGAAGTGTCTTTTAGCCATTTGCTATCTCCTTTCTACAGCATTACGCTTTCATGTTTAACCGCCCAATCGATATAAGCCTTGGTATCATATAGTTCCGGCTTGCCCATAGTACAATCTCTAATGCCAAGCACGCTAAATTCATCAGGCATCCGATTCAAATATTCTACTATTCTACCGAAAGTCTGCTCTGTTGCCCTGCTTGCCAGTGCTCCGCAGATAGCATAATTAACTGCTGGATCATTACTAATTTCTGCTTTTGTAGGATTCATCAAGATAGCATCTGGAGAAGGTATCTTTCTACAAATACGGAGAAAGCCAATGAACTCTGCTGCGGCTGCTTCACCAACGGTTCCTTTAATCAGTTCAAACTCTATATCTTTTGAAGGTGAAGTAGAAAGAATGTTAGAAACAAATTCCCAAGAGCGCGGAGAAGGAAAGGCTTTTTCGTCTGACTTCTTGGGGTCAAATGAGTGAAGTAGATTGGTTCTATACCTCAGAAAAGCAATTACTTCTGTCTTGATATTGTTTTGCATTGCCCATCGTACCCAATCATTTATATCTACTTCAAAATTAAGATGGACAAAGCGATTGGCCAGAGCAGAAGGTATCCTGTGTACTACCGCTTTGTCGTTTTCTCTATTGCCCGCTGCAATTACCATCCAGCCATCTGGCAAAGTATATTCACCAAGCTTTCTATCCAATACCAATTGATAACATGCTGCTTGTGTCAAGGGCGGTGCAGCATTTAATTCGTCCAGGAAGAGTATGCCGCAAGATGAAGAGTCATGCGGAAGAAAAGCAGGAGGACACCAATGAGCCATGTTGTCTCCGTTGATATGCGGCAAACCCCTCAAGTCCACTGGATCAAGAAGTACTGCGCGGACATCGATAAGAGTAAAAGGCTTTTTCTTATTTGGCTTTTGCTTCTGAGCTACTTGCTTAACTACTTGAGACTTGCCGACACCAGGAGCACCCCAAATAAAAACTGGTTGCTTGATTTGAATAAGAGCGGATAAGCTGTCAATGACTTGAGAAGGTTTCATTGTATTAATTCCTTTCTATAAGTAGTATTTGGTATGAAGTTAATTGTGATTCTACAGTACAACCAGCCAAATAAATATGTTTAGAACAACCAATAAAACAGCAACAACTTCTCCTGTCATTATCTTTCTTTCCTGTTTATATGGTTTGTATTCTTGAAACATAATTACTCCTTGTCTGGCCCGGTCGTGCCGGGCCTTGGGGTTAAATCAGGTTGGACAGCGGAACGTCCAGAATCCACACTTCGCCCTCAGTGTTGACAGCCAAGAAAGCCGCCAACTCCTCGGGTACGTCCTCAATACGGGCTACGCGGATGGAGGTCTGAATGAAGGGTTTTTCAGAAACCGCTAAGTCAAAACGTACCTCTAAAGTTTTCATGGGTCTTTCCTTTCTGGCCCGAGGGCCGGTTAGTTGACATTTTGCAGAGCTTTAATGATTTTTTCAGCATCTTCTCGTGAAGAGTAGATTCGGCAAATAGCGATGTCTGGAAAACGTCGATCTTCAGGAGTGAAATTAATGTCTCGAACGAATTTGCCTGAATAGTTCTTTCCTAGTTCCTCAAAATCGTCAGTAAGTTTATATGTTCCGTTCATTTTTACTTCTCCTTTATACTATCGGATTTACAAAAACATGATTGAAGAATGTTTCAACTTCATATTGGCACGAGTCATATCCAGCACTATCTAATGCTTGTATCACTTCTTGTTTTGTTGTGATTCTAGGAAGGTCTTCGCACCTTACTTCTTCTTCTGAAAAACAAATTTTGTGTTTTAGAAGTTCTTTTCTGAAAGCATTTACTCTTTTCATTCTGCTTGATTTTGTTGGCTTGTTTCTGGCTCCGATATCATGATGAGCAATGATTGCGAAGTTATTCATTGTGCTATCTCCTTTCTTGGCAGATAGCATTTAATTAACATATCATTGTTATTCAATGCATCAAGTACAGATAGAAAAGCATTTATCTCTGCATCCGTTCTGGAATATAGTTCTTTAACTTGTGGGTTTTCTTTTCCTTTGAATACTTCTAAAAGTTCTCTTTTGGCTGTTAGAATATCGCGCAATGCTTGCTTCAATTCTTTTGTTTTCATTATGCCTGCCTCTTTTTAGCATTGATAATTGCTTTTTCTGGAGTAGTACGCTTTAGACTTTTGTTTTCGCATCGTGGGCAAGTAAAGATATATTCAGGACTTGGCCCATGGCCTTTTGGCTTTTGCTCCATATAGCCGCATCGTGAACAAGAATAAGTATTCATTTGTTATGCCTCTCATTGATTCATTTTGAAAAACAATTTTACAGACAAGCTTGCATCAAAATCTTCCATTGGGATGGTAAATCGAGTGTCTTCATAATCTGGTTGAAATATACTTCCATCCATATCTTTTTCAGGAAATATAGGAAGATTTGCTTTCTCTGCCATTTCGTTTAATCTATAATCTACCCAGTGTTTCATAGTCTTATCTCCTTTATGCTTCTGTATGAGAAGCGAGAATGTTTAGGGCAAGCCTTAACCCAGGAACATTAATTCTTTCTACTGTTTTAGAATTGTGCAAATCATGATGAATATGGTTGATAATATCGTTTGAAATATTCGCAGCAAGAATACTATCTACACTTCCCCAGGGATATAATTCTGGAAATTGAGGATTGAAGTTGCAACAATCTTTTACTTTCATTTTCTTATCTCCTTTTCTTAACAATCTTTTGCCCAAGAAAACAAATCCCGATAAACAAGCCAATGAGCATAGGAACATTCCCATCTTTTAGACATTGGACAACCGAATACATCTAATTCAGATGGCCTTGAACGATAAACTTCATTTCCGATTTTCCAGAACTCCCAAAAAGAATCAGGGAATCGATAGCCAGAAGCAATCAATTTAATTTCCATAAATCATCTCTTTTTAAAAATTTGTTATATATTCATTCCATTCCATTTCTTTCATAAAATTCCATCTTTTCTTATTTCTTCCATGCGTCAAGTACTTAATCAGAAGAAAGCCAGGACTCCAATCTTCTGATTCTGGATCAATCTTGCAATTTAGATCGTCGAAAACGTGTAGGATAAAGGCGTGACCACTACCATTTGGAATGCTTTCCATGTTTATCCTCCGATTAAATTTATATCGAGACATAAATAGTATACTGTCGGCCGCCAATAATTGCAGTATAAATAAACTCTCCGCCGTTTCTACTTTTTTGCATTTCAACATTTTCACAAGCGGAAACATATCCAGCAATGCGTTTTACTATCGGTGAATCAGCTTCATAATACTTTCCAGAACAACCACACATGCACTTGCCGGGTTTTCCGGCATAAGCGCGATTGATTTTAACAGGATCAATAATTGGGCAATAAATGATTTGCGTCATGATTAAGTCTCCTTTTCAAAGTTTATCGATGAAGTTTTTAATATTTAGAATTTTGAGTTGGCATCGTAATAGTACTTTTTGAAATGGTCTTGATGAAATTTCAACAAATCAATCTCCCAGGCAGTCAAAGTATTGCGTACTATCTTTTCTTTAAAATCAGATGTGATGACTTCTTTATGCTCATGGAAACCACAGGGGATCATGATGCGGTATTCAATAGTATAATAGTCATAGATTGCTTCTATGCTAATCTTCCTTCTGTTCAAAATTTCTTGAACAATACCCAGTGTATCATCGCCGATTTTAAAGATTGCATTTGCATCATTTCCTGTTTCAGCTTGCTTCTTCATGATTAAATCTCCTTTTCAAAAGCGGCTTGTGCTTGCTTGCCACTGATTTTTTCTTCGGCTATGACGATTGCATGAGTATCACCGTTGGTATCTACTTCTCGAATAACTCCTTTAAAGCCAAGACCATTTAAGATTCTGGTTAGCGAATTGAAATCAATCTGTTCTTTATAATCCCAGACCATCGAAACTGTTTTGATTTCTTTTTTCTTCATGGCTTTATCTCCTTTGTTTGATTTTGGTTAGTTTTCGGTATTTAGTCCTGAATGAACATTGCCATTGAGCGGCGGATAGCATCGGCGGATATGTAGAGCTTTTCGGCCAGTGCACGGTCAATCATGTCAATGTGGTCATTTTTTTCCAGCAAATTGATGATATGCTCGGCGTGCTCCATATTGTGCTTTGCTTCTTTTTTCGTCATGATTTTATCTCCTTTGCTTCTGTATTTAAAATATTGTAAGCAAATTCATATGCATCAAATACTCTTTGGTCATTGATTTGCACACCGCCCATTGCCGTGTTGTGCTCTAATGAGAGGCGCAGCAATTCTCTCATCTTTTCATATCTCAAAGAGATAGTTTTTGTTCCAACTCCTTTTCGACGTACTACTTCGTTAAATGAAGTAGTTAGCAAATCTTTTATTGCGAATTCTTTAGCATTAGGATAATTTGTTCCCATTTTTTTCTCCTTTAATTTGTTAAAATATGTTTTAAAACTTTTTCGCCTCTGAACTCCACTTCAATTGTGGAGTTTTGATTGGAATATCCTAACTTTTCTAACATTCCAACCATATCTTCTGTTACTGCAAAAAGAACTTTGAAGCTTGCTTTTCTAAGTTCTTTCAGCATTTCTACTCCTTCTCGCTTTGAAAACGGACAAAAGTGAGAAACACAAAAATAATTAGAATCAAATCGACCAATACAGATCGATTTGTTGAAGAGAAATACTTTTTCTCTTTTGAGATACGATCCAAATCTATTGTGGTCTAAAATAGATTTGGGTCTTCTTATTTTCATGACTTTGGAATATTGCTTCCAAAGTTTGGAAGCATCTACTATTTGCAGAACGATTCTTCCGTCAAACAATCCAGAAATCATGATTTTATCTCCTTATTTAGTAGATTGCAGTTGCACATTTTTCACAGTAGATTTTATCGTCTGTAGTGCAAGTCATTTCCCACATCGGCTTGACAACTTTACATAAGCAGCATGTAGCAGACATTAATTTGGTACATGCTTTACAGAAACAATCTCCATTTTCATTTACTGCTGATTTGTTGTCATCTATTTTCTTTCCACAACTATTGCATGTTGTTTCCATAA
>MEWG01000024.1:6698-15805 GCA_001773295.1 candidate division WWE3 bacterium RIFOXYD1_FULL_39_9 | reverse complement strand
TTTTCATGTTTTTTTATTTCCTTTCTTTCTCTTTAGAAAGTCTTGTTTCCAAAAGCAATTCTCAAATATTCTAATTATTCTATGCCTTGCTGCTTCCATTTCTAATTCTGTTGTAAATCTACTGTTGGCAAGATACCATAAATCCCCGAATAGAATTTCAAGTACTTCATGAAAAGCAATCTTCTCTATCTCTGTTTCTTCTGGTGTCGCATTCCAATCCTTTTGTAATGTAATGCAGCAAGTTTTAGACTCCATATCGCTTGTTGCAAATGCTCTTGCATCTTCTTCTGTTTGGCAATGTTCTATGCATAATTCTATATCAAACATGCCAAATCTCTCTATCCAATATTCTGCTTCTTTCTTAAATCGCACAAAATCTTGTGCTGTTGTTTTGTAATTATTTTCATAGTTCTTTTCTATCATTCGGATATTCCTTTTATTGCTTTTGCTTTTGCTTTTGCTTCAATCGCTAAATCTTCTTTATCACAGACAAGAGCGGCAGAAGATAACTTTAGCCATACTTCATAATCGGCAGGATACTTTTTAAGATATTCTTTATAGTGAACAATTGCTTCGCCGTGTTTTTTTAGATTGCAAAGTAAATCCGCAATTATAGGAAGAAACGAATCAAATTCTTCTGCACCATTCATTGCTTCTAAAATGGTATCAATTCCGTATATAATTTTAGATGTATCTTCTTTTGTTTCTCCGTCGCATACAAGTACTTGCCCAAGTTCAAATTTATATCTTTTCTTTTCTGGATATTCTTTAACGAGTTGATTGTAAATAGGAATTGATTTTTCATATTCCTTGATTTGGAAATGTACCGTAGCAAGCCCCCACCTTGCTACTTCGTTTGTTGGAGATTTATCAACTGCTTTTTCGAGCATCTCTTTTGCTTTTGTGAAGTCTTTTTCTTTTCTACCTATCTCTTGTGCGTCAAACATTAATTGGATAGATTCAATTGTATCGCTATTATCTGGAAGTTCTTTTGCTTTTTTAATTGCTTCATTAAATAGGCGATATGCTTTTAATAAAACATCAGTCGCATTTTCATCTATAAGTTTAAATTTACTTGCTTCAAGCATAGGTCTTGCGAAATTACCAACAGCAAAGTATTGTTCCGCATCTTCTATATTTGGCTCTGGTTCTTTCTGTTTTGGAATAAGTAAAGATAAATCTCTTGCTTCGGATACTTTTGTTAATTGTTGTAGTGTCTCTTTATAGGATTGCTTCAATTGTTTACAGGCATCAAATGCCGCTTGCAATATAATTCTATTTCTTTCAATTCTAATTTTAGCATCTTCTAATGAAGTAAGAATATGATCTTGATTACCATCAACTTTCATTGCTGCATGGTTAATCTTTCTTGTTGCGCCATACAAAGCGAGAATAACAAGAGGCAATCTAACAGCTATATTATGTGCGTTATCACTATAGAGTTTATTGCTTGAAAGAAGTTTATTGAATTTGTCTGTTTGATCTTTCTTCAATTTTTTTAAAGTTAGTGCTTTCAGTTTTGAATTTGTATCAAGTGCTTTCTTTGCATTTACTTGACATTCGTTCAAAAGAGATATTTCTTTTTCAAGAAGAGGTATTGATTCATCTACAAGTTCTAATGCATTACTACAATTAGAAAGCAATGGTTTAAGTTTATCTCTTTTATCTTCAATTTTATCTTTACAATATGTTTCCAATGCTCTCTTCAAAGACATTCTTTTTGCGCCTTGAATATTAGCACCACCTTCAGTCGCATTGATTACATGAGAATCCATTCCTTTAATGAATCGTTCAAACGAAGTAATGAAAGAAGCAAGGCCAACATTCGTTATAACTTCACCACCAAAATATCCAGCGACAGGAATAGGTGGCCCCATAGAAATATCTTGTACTTTGTTCAAATGACAACGTGGGTCTTGCACTTCCCATTTAATATCGCCTTGCTCGCTTCGTTTTAAAATACCCCTGCTATCTGCTTGTTGGAAATGAGATTGCTCGGAATCATATGCTAAATCTTGGCCGATCATAATCAAAGGAGAACAACCCAAGAGAATACTTAGGCCGTAGCACATATGAGCAACTGAACCGCCTTGCAAAGTCCATCCTTTATCAGAAAGGATTTTGTGTATTCTATTCTTATGATCTGGATGCATATCTATTTGCGGCGAGCAAGCGACAAACATAGGCCCTTGCCATCTTTTAAGTAATGGGGCAAAAGACCTATTCAAAGCAACAAGTGGAATATTGCTTTCCATCAATCCTTCATAATGCGTTAGATTGACTTCGCCATAATCAACAGAGCAAATGAAATCTGGATTGATACCATAAGCAAGCAACGGCCTTAATGCTTGTCCTACTGCAATAATGATTGCATTTTCTTGAGCCTCGATTAACAGATGAAGATTTTTAGAAAGAGAAGGGCCAGTAGAAACAAGAATGGCGGGAAGTCCTTTGTACAGCCCTTCAAGTTCTCTAACGCCTCTTCTATGGATAACGTATGGCAAATTGCTTATATCGTTATCGGCAATTTGTTTCCCTGCATTAGCAACCGTTCCGATATTGCATCTTGTTTGATTCAGAATAGATAATGCTTCAAAAGAAATTTGCTGATATGCATGATTGTCTATTGTATAACCTTCAATACAAGTTGCCCAATCGTCAATAACGTACTTCTCATTAATCAACTCCAACATATAAGATAGATCATCGATAGTTGGAGCAATCATCAACTTTTCTTCTTTTATTGCTTTTGAAATATCTATTCTTTGTAGAGCCGCTTTCAATAGTCCTGGTTCGGATTCTACTACAATAATAATATGTTTATCTTCTGCTTTGTTTAATGCTTCTTGCAGAAAATAACCAAGGCCAATGCCGATAATCATTGTCGCATTGGAACTATTGAAAGAAAAATCTTTTAGTCTTGCATCCGCTTCTTTTTTCCATCCTTCAATTGGATACAGAGATTTTCTTTTTGTTCCTTTAACAATTAGAAGATTGTCTGTATTGTCTTCACTCTTGATTAGTTCTACCCATTCTGGAAGATTTGCTTTTTCTATCTTTTCAATAAACTCTGGAATAAGATGGTGCTTTAATGCTTCGATATTTCTATTGAACAAAATTTATTCTCCTTTTCATAAATCAGAATCCCTACTCAACATGAGAACTATGAGAAGTGAGCATGTATCTTGTAGGGATTTTCAGCGGGTACCTCGCCTATCTGATATTGTTATTTCGATGCTGTATATTTTGCTGCAAAATCTCTCATTTCAACATAAGATAATTCGCTATATTTCATTGCCGCTTCTCTAAATACTTCTGGAGTATAGAAAACAGGCGGCGGCATTGGAAATTCAGAATCGCTTACAACAACATTATATTTTTCATCAAGACGATAATAAACAATTCCCAATTCTTCATTTTCTTCATTGTTTTGTTTGTTTAACTTTACAACTTGAACATGCCATGCAGCAATAGCATCTCCAACAGCAAGATAAATGGTATCGTCCAGCTTATTATTTCTTTCGAGAATAGAAAGAATAGATAATGCTTTGTCTACACAAGCGCCATAAGCAACAATTTTTACTCCAGCTTTATTACTTTCTGCTGTCCATCCAGTAGCCCCATCCGGCATAGTAAAAGTTGCTGTTCCATCTGGCGCAATACTTACATTAGTATATTGATTTTCTGTTGCTCCTGAATAATTAGAATATGAATATTTTCTTACAAGTCTTTTTGCATTATAATAATTATAAATACCGGTTGTTATTAGCGTAGCAATTAAAGCTATAACCAAACACTTAATACTGTGTTTTAAATCACTACATTCTTCTTCTTTCTCTGCAAGATGTTTTCTCAATATGACAAAAGACATAGGATTCATAATATTCATCCTCTCGCTTGCCTGTTTTTATAGTTATTGATAAACTTCTTTTCTACCTCTGTAAGATCAGAAGGCATATAGTAACCTTTATAAAAAGAAATATAATATGGATGATTGTGTTTTACAGAAGGATTGTCGTTTTTAAAAGAACTTCTTGTAAACAATGCTTGTCTTGCTCTTTCAAAAGCAATTTTCCTTCCTGTCAATTTGCAAGGATTATCTCCGTAAGAACAAACAGAAATACCCCTTGCATATTCATCGCCATCAATTAGAAAGCATTCAGTAATCATCGGCTTGTTATCTTCTGTTCTCTCGTACAGATAATAATCTTTCATCATTGATTTTTCTCCTTTTAGTTTGTTGGATTATCTGGCCATCCTTATAAGATCTTTCAACGCTTGGTATTCTGGATTAAATAAATCTGGAACTTCGGAAATAGTAGCAATGCCAGAAGCAATCAATCCAATTAATGAAGCAATACAAAGAATGGAGAAAAAATAGACATATTTGTTCCCCTCATCCCAATCAAATAATTTGTATTTATCTCCAATAAACAAAAATGCGATTGTTATTAGTGTAAGAATAATAAAGAAACCAAATAAAATCAAAGCAGAATATGCTTCAACAATTTGTTGTTTAACCAACCATGGCCAAACTTGTTCTACAGTAACTCCGATTTTTTCGGCAATTTTATCAAGATAATTTGTAACAAGTTCTACATATTCTTTTTCCATGTCATTCTCTCCTTCTTCGTTTTGGTTTTTCTTCCGTTGTTTCCGTTGTTTCTTCTATGGCATCTTCTGTAACTTCTATCTTTTCATTATCATCTTTTGCTTTGAATGAAGGCAGGATTACATTGTTGTTTACCAAATATGAATCTCTTTCGTATTGCGTTTCTTTGCAGAAAGATAAATATCTTTCACATTGATTTTTGCAAATAGTTTTAGATTGACAACATCCTAAATCAACCCACAATCCTCCTGTTAAATTCTTTTTATGTTGACATTCTTCTGGTGGGTTAAGAAGAAACCCTCCCCAGTTAGTTATTCTTTTAACAACTTTTCTTATTGGTTGTAAGCCGTCTCTTCGCTTTTTCATTTGTTACTCCCACATGTGCCGATAAAAACATACACTTGAGAAACTTGAATAGTTGATATAAAATCTTCTTTCTCTTTCGCTGAAATCATCCCATCTTTTTGTTTTGTTTAAACTATCCCAATTTTCTCTTCTGCTTAAATCACTCCAAAAACAATCTTTTTCAAAGGCTTCAGAGCCTAAATACCAATGTTTGAATAAATGATTTATTCTCATTTGTTACCTCCACATATTCTTATATTTGATTTTATCTTCCCAATTTTCTATCAACTTCCATACGACATGATTTTCTTTGTAATATTGTTTTTTTAATGGTGTTTTAAAATCTGCTTTCAGAAATTCAAATCCATAATAAGGATTGAAATGCCATCTATATACTTTGCCTTTATCTGCTGTTGCCCACCCTAAAAAATAGGCATGTGAACATTCTTCGCAGTAATTGCATGGATAAGAATTACAATGCAGACTTGAGCATATCGTTGGTGTTATCATATTCTTTCTTCCCAATCTTCTGTGTATTCATACTTTTCACAACTCCACATAGTAGTCCAAGACCAATGCTCGAAAAAGCAATGATAATGATCTGGAAAGTCTCTCCACTTAGGATCAATACCGAGACAATCTGCTTTAACTTGCTGGAATAAACATTGTCTACATGCTGGCATTTGTCTATCCTCTTGCTTTACACTTAGGACATATCGGAGCGATGTTTAAAGTAAGATACTTTCATATATCAATTATAATAAGAATAGAGCTAAAAATAAAGCCAAGGGCAAAGATACATACTTGCCCTTGGCTTTATTCTCTGCAACGTCAGAACAGCTTCTAATTGAGTTTAAACGCATATTCGGTTTCTTTTAAAATACCGCATTGTTGGACTCGAACCAACTCCTTTCTCATATGCTGTTCAAGCATGATCACCATTGGCCGTCGTGCTGTCTTACTGCATCATGTTGACTATTCTTCCCAGAACTAAATGCGGCATATTTGTTACTTCAACCTTGCTTCTAGTTCCGCCACTTCTGCATCTACACTTTGCCGAATCTCTCTCCTGGACAATAGAGAAGCTTGCCGCGCTTTTGCCGCCTTCAACCTTCGGAGCAATTCATCTTTAGTGCGTCTGCTGATTTCAGAAACAATAGCAGAACTTTGAACCAAAACCCAATCAGGCGCATCGACTTTCAACTCTTCGTAGCCATCAGACAGTACTTTCAATTGTGCTTTGCCAAGAATCAATTCTTCCAAAGACAAGTTTTCCAAACAAGTAGTTTCGCTAATAATCAAGTTTCTCATTTTTGCTTTTCTCCTTTTTTGAGTTCTTTTATGGTAGATACCATTTTGCAGAAATCAAATAAGTATTTACGATCATTAAGAACTAAAACAACATTAGTTTTCTTTTCTATTGAAAGAATCATACACTCTTCTTCACAAACATTTTGACTGCTTCCAGGAATCGCACTAACTACAATTTCTCTTATATGAATTGTATTAAGTTTTCTTTCTTTTCTTTCTGCATACATTTTACCTTCCCTCCTTTTTAAATACATCTTTAAGAGTCAACAAGGGAATCTGCATGATCTCATCCACCAAACTATACTTACTTGTTCGCATGGTCTTAATCAAATTGGGAAGTGAATAATAATCTACATTATTCCCAAGCTCAAACTTTTGCAATTGAATATCTGCACTCTCGCAGTAAGAAGACATTCTATCATTTTCGCCAGGAACATGAAACATATAAACAGTTGGCTCAATACCAATATCTCTTCTATAATCATCATAAGCATTGTGAAAATAAGGAGAGCGATTATCACCGCCATCAGTACAGACAGCAATTCCGTTTACCACAATTCCTTTTTCTTTAATTAGCTCCAAGCCACAACCAATAGAAGTGCTGCCAGTTGCAGTCAATCGTTTTGTATCATTCTTAATTTGCTCCAATGTCTTTCCTGTAACATCAAAATAAATCGGAGTATCATTAAAAAAAACAAGATGAACATTACCCTTAACTTGTCTTGCAATCAAAGCAGCAACATTTCTTGCAACTTCAATAGAAGTCTGCATAGAGCCAGAGCGATCCCCGAGCACAAGCCAATCACCATCAATACTACTATTGTCCAACTTATCTTCTTGCGCTTTGTGAAGTTTAGCGGAAAGCTTCTTATCTGTCTTTGCTACCGCTTCAGCAGCTTTCGTTATCTTCATCGAAGGTGTTTTCTTATCTTTCTGCATCCTTACTATACCATTATCATAAGCAGCTTTCAATGCAGGGTTTTCAAATACTCCCATTTTTTGAAGCATGTTTGTATTTGTAATAAGTTCTGCTCCTGTCATGCGTTCAATCAGAGCAAGAATAACATCGGACTTTCCCTTAATACCACCAAGAGCACCAACAGCAATAAGATATGGTATCTTATGATTAAGAATTGCACCAGCGGCTTCTTGCGCTTTCATGTTTTTTAAATCTTTGACAACTTGAAAAACACTATTCTTTGGATATTTCTTTTCAAATAGAATCTCTTGTGCTCGTTTATTTGGCTTGACATGATAGATAGCATAAAGACTTTTCATGGATTCTCTATGCTGCAATACAGTTCTATCCCACCAACCAATAGACTTTTCTCTTTCTCTGATAAACATTCTAACAGCTTGCTTTAACCAAGTACCGCCACCCTCTTGACATAGCGGCAATTCTCTATGGTATCTACAAGCCCTCAAGAAGTCTTTAGGGGAAAGCTTGCAGAGATGAGCGGCGGCATTTTCATATAGTTCATCATCTTTGCTGCTGCGTAAAGATAGAATAGGAAAAGCCACTTTACTATCTCTTACTTCGCCCTTCAGTTCATTCCACGCAATGATATGTGCAAACAGTTCTGGCTCATGCTTTACTGCTTTCAAACCGATATCATTGTAAATAGAGAGATTGCCATGACCGACGCGCAGGAGTTGATTCACAATTTGATTTTGCGATGCTGCGATCTTTTCCATTTTATTTTTCCTTTTGGTTGTTAGATTTTTTACAATAGAACAAATTATAGTGCTTTGTCGCTCTAACAGCAATTCTTAATCTTTTTGCTGCTTTTCTTTTATGTTTATTCATGATTTATTCTTTCCGTTTAAAGTGGCGCGCCTGGCAGGGCTCGAACCTGCGACCTAATGATTAGAAGTCATTTGCTCGTATCCAACTGAGCTACAGGCGCATAAATTTTTTCTAAAAAAATAGGCTTGAGAATCAGAATACTATTGTTTCTCAAGCCTATTAAAATTTGAGTGCGGATGCATTGTTCCTTCGATGTCCTTCGATAAAGGATTAGCACTCATATTCCTAAACTCATCAGCCGTTTTTAGCCATCCTCATATATTACTTTTGAGCATAATGATTTGCCTATGAGGACTGAAGGTATAAAACAAATCATATGTGACGTCTCAAAAGAAATCTAACTGGTCGCCGAAGAAGGACTCGAACCTTGCATGAATGTTCCCAAAACACTCGTGTTACCACTACACTACTTCGGCGTAAAACTAAAAAAAGGGGAAAGTCGAAAAAGTTTTATACTACTTTTGATACAGGACTTGAACCTGCTACCGATTGCTTGGAATGCAATTGCTCTACCAAATTGAGCTAATCATGTAAACTTTTAAGCGGTATCCCCTTTTGTGTTCAAATTAGCAAGAAGTCGTATAAGCTATGTTGATTATACAGATTGATTTAGAGTCAATTGCGTATACCATTCCGCCTTATTCTCCGAAGAAAATAGAAGGAGTCGAACCTTCAAGTATCATGTAAGCTTAATGCGGTGCTTGCTAAACTTTTTAAAAATGGCGAGAAGTTATATAAGCTCTCTATTGTTTACTCCAGAAACATGTAAGCTTAAGATGATACCCGCCATAAGAACTTTTAAATCAGTAAGTCGAATAAGCTTTTTACTTTGGTTGCAATTGTTGGATTTGAACCAACTACTTATTCTTTATGAGAGAATCGCTCTACCAAATTGAGCTAAGTTGCGTGTAGGCTTAATCTGTAACTGATTTAATTTTCAAAGATCAATTGTTATTCTGAAATACTATAATAGAAAAGTTTTAAAAAATAAAGAGTAGATAAAATTTTTGTTTGCATGGCTGCCAGGATTCG
>MEWG01000024.1:0-6657 GCA_001773295.1 candidate division WWE3 bacterium RIFOXYD1_FULL_39_9 | reverse complement strand
TGCTGCGCGAGTAAATCCTCGATTGATCCGCACAGTTCGTCAGCAGATCCTTCTCGGCCAAAGTGCGGTGCGTTTCCGTGGGTTATTCAGCGTCATTTTGGAAGATTGTTCATGCAATCTTTTGTCTACCCAAATGTCCTTTCGCCAACTTTCCGCCACAGCCAGCAAACTATTAATTTTCAAAGACCATCTTAAACTTGATTCTGACTTATTATAATAGAGACTTTTAGAAAAATAAAGCCAAGCTAAAATTAATTTCCAGTATAGCTTTTCGGCATAGGTATCTTATCCGAATTTGCCAACTTAGAACTTGCTTCCTGTATTTGCTTATCACAATCAACAATTTTCTTCATTATATCTTTGGCCTTTTCCGGTACAGAATCAAAAGCAAGCCTTACCAAATCCATCCATCGTTTATTATTTTTCCCTCTAATTTCTTCTATCTTATTGATTAATTCTTGATCGCTTTGTTTTTCAGAAGATATGCCAAAAACTTTTTCAAAAGGATCTATATTTTTCTGTTCTTTCAACAATCCATATTCATAAACATCTACAAATTCACCATTAAGAAACATTGCTTCCTTAAAGATACCCTCTTTTTTAAACCCGAGTTTTTCAAATACTTTTTGCATACCGATATTTGTTGCTGCTGTGCCACTCCAGATTCGATTCAATCCAAGTTTTTTAAATCCATGCTCGCATATCTCTTTAACCGCAAAAGTCGCAACTCCTTTACCATAATAATCTGGTTCACCAATTACAATGGCAATTTCAGCAGACCTATTAATTAGATCAATTCTTTGAAGTGAAACATTACCGATATGCTTAGGTCCTTTAACTAAGATACTCCAAATTATTCTTGATTCGTCATATTGCAATGTTTCTTTTATGTCTGTATCTGGAGAGTACGGGAAAAGTCCATGACTGTTTTTTGAAACTACTTCTGGACGATTAAACCAAAACTTATAATCAGAATTAATATTTTTGTTGTCGTATACTTCACAGAATGGAGCAAGATGAATAGTTCCTGCTTTTTCACTATAGGTTGTTGCTAAGACATTATAATTCATTAACCATTCTCCTTTAACATCTCTTCTATTTTATTCCAATATAAATGTTCAACTGGTATTCCAAATTCATCCGCATTTACTTTTTCAATATGAATACCAAATGATTCTGTCCAGCCAGGAGCGCAAACAATAATCATCTTATCCGCCCACTCTACAAGGATTGGCAAATCTTGAGCAAGCCAAAAGTTATGATCTAAATGACTGACTCCTTTTAATACTTTTGAAATCGGGTGGCTGTGAGATAAAGGAGAAAATACTACATGACCCGCTTTCATTAAAATGCCAGCAATCTTATCTGCTATATCAACGCGATATTCACAAACAGAATAATCCTTATGAGAATAAGGGCAAGCCAAATAGATTTTCATTTTTAAATCCTTTTCAGTTTAATTGCTTCATGTTTGTTTAGTTTGTCAATAAATACATCTACCATATCTGGATGGCATACAACCAAATTAGCGCTTACAAAATAATAAAATTCAGAAGATGGAACTTGTTTAGTATATTTCTTTCTATACTTCTTAATCCATCTTGCATTACTTTTCTTTTTAGGATGTTTAGTTTGAATAACTTCTAAAAGATTATTGTTTGTTTTTATTCTTATATTTGTTGGAAGAGGGTTAATCACCATTTAACAATCCTTTAATTACTTCAATATTGTCTGTATACAAAGGATTTCTATCGTCGCTGTATAGGCAATCCTTTAAAGAAGTTATCCACAAAGAAATTCCTTGCGGCGCTATAATATACTTATCTTCTTTCTCATTTGTTCTGAATATCTCTTCTTGATTGATTAACATTTCATGCGCTTTTTCCCCAGGTCTTCTTCCTACAATTTTCCAATTACTTTCATCTGTTCCTGTCGTCGCTTTTATAAATACTTCTAACGAACAAGAAATCATCTTTGGAATATAAGTATACCCAGGCATACAGCTATCAAGACAATCTAAAACAAACTTTGCAACTTTAGGAAGCGGAATCCAAAAGCGAGTCATTTCAGGATCAGTAATTGGTATTTTCTTTCCTTTATCAAGAAGTTTAATCATGTCTAAAATACTACCTCTTGAACCAATTACATTTCCATATCTAACAACAGCAAAATTAGTTCCCCACCCACCGCTATAAATGCTACCTCTTGACCATAATTTTTCAGCGCACATTTTGCTTGCGCCATATAGATTGATACTCTCCACCGCCTTATCGGTGCTAATAAACATTGCGCTTTTTACATTGGCAGCAATGCAAGCCATCATAACATTTTCTGTCCCATATACATTTGTCTTGATATATTCTAATGGATTATCTTCTGCTATCGGTACATGTTTCAATGCAGCAGTATGAATAACATGAGTAACACCTTTCAATGCTTCCGCTAATCTTCGATAGTCTCTAACGTCTCCTATAATAAAAGCAATAGGAGGCATGTCTTTTCCTTCTAATTGTTTCTTTAAATTATACTGCTTTAATTCGTCCCTACTATAAATCCGTATCCCTTTAATGTTTTTATTTCCTTCAAGTTGATTGAGAATTGCTTTTCCTAATGAACCAGTACCACCAGTTATTAGATATTCGCGTTTATATTCTATTTTCATTTAGCCTCTTTCGTTCTATCGTCTGCTGAAACAACAGTATCTATAATACAGTATTTACAGAAACGGCCTTGATTAAAGTATTTACCGTTGCCAGTAATAATCTTTATAGATAGTTGTTTGTTAGTTATTGGGTCTTTATAAATTATAAATGTAAGATCTGGATGACTGAAATTTTTATTGGTAATCTCCATGCCGCATATATCGCAAAATGTTTTAACCATAGTTATACTTTCTGATAACTTTGTTGAAGCATCCTGAATATCTTTGCTTTAATAGAAGCAGAAGAGCGACCAAGAGTTTTAGATGTTTCTTGAATAAAATGATTTAATCCACTACGCAAACATGCTTCTTCTACTACCGCCCACTTTATCTTCTCACTTAAATTCATTGCTTCTTTCTTATCGTCTTCAACATAGCTTACAGTTTGTTTTCCTGTAATGCGTTCCGTAATTGCTGCTTGAACATATCCTTTAGAAGCAAGATGTTTATTAGCAAGCTTCTCTTCAATCTTTTCTTCTACCCATTGCTGAATAGACTTAGGTCTTGATTTATTATAAAACTTTTTTTCTACTTCATTATATTCTTCTACAAGAGGATAAGTATCAAATGGTCCTTTAAAAGACATAAACTTTTCATCCCAAACAATCCATCCGGCTTTATATCTATGGATGTTGCCAATCTTTTCTATCGGTTCTTCATTTGCAATTTGAGAATAAATTTCAGTATTCACTTTTACTTCTCCTTTCGCACTTTGATTGATGGTCTTTTGCAATCTTTTTCATCTGCTCTTAAATCAATATCTTTTCTATCTTCTCTCGACATAAAATTATCAATCCAGTTTTGCTCTACATCTGCTTTCTTCATTGCATTTGCAATATCGATTGTTTTAAATGCTGTTTCTGGATACCAGCAATGGCCATGCCTTGATTCATTACCTTTCAAATCTACAAGATCAAAATGCATTTCAATTACTTTTGCCCCAGCATTAATAGCCGCAAGAATAGAGCCGATGTTTCTTGTATGGTCTGAATACCCAATCGCTCCACATACATGAGAAAAAGACTGAATGATTCCTTTTAGAATATCTATTCTTGCATCTTCTGCCGGATAAGAACTAATGCAATGGAAAATACAATCTTCATCATTAGGTTTCATCTCTTTTGTAATAGAATAGATTTCAGAACGAGTACACATACCAGTAGAGACAAAAACAGGAAGATTTGTTTCTTTGCATTTACTAATCAATTCAGAGTTCATACATTCATAACTTGATACTTTTAGAAAGTCTACATACTTCGATACTACTTCAATATCTTCTACATTAAAAACAGAACAGCCAAAACCAATCTTATGTAAATTGCAAAGTTGTTTTGTGTGAGCAAGAACTTCTTCTGTAATTTCTCCTCTCTTCGCCATTGCTATCCTATCTGGAAATTCTTTTGACCATAATTTTTCTGCTTTATAGTATTGTAATTTGATAGCATCAAAGCCACAAATTCTTGCCGCTTCTACAAGCAAAGAAAGTCTATCTGGATCTTGATTATGATTGCTGCCTAATTCAGCTACAAAATAAACGTCGTTATTTTGAGAATAAGGAAATGCTTTCATAGTTTAATCCTTGTTTTATCAGTAGTATTTTCCAAAGTAATAGAAATTTTTCTATCTCCTATTTTAGTAATTACTACAACATAAATAGGAGCTAAGTACCCAGGTTCCGTAACAGGAAGTTTTTCATGGAAAGCATGATATTCAATAGTATTGCCAAAGTCTGTAAATTCTGCTTTATAAATTATAAGACCAGAAGAAAATAACTTCTTTGCAACTTCATAACTATTTTCAAGACAATATTTTGTGATAGCAAATTTACAACATCTATTATTTATAACAGGATTGCTCATATCTTTCACCTATTAGTTAAAGTTGAATTTGATTTTTAGAATGTTGGTAATATACTCTTTGATCTTTACTTTGATATAGTTCTCCAAAGGAAGATAATCGTCCATGTCTTCTATGTATCTATCGCTATAATTATCATCTTCTGAGTTCCAAATTTCTTCCCCGAGAAACTTTATTGCGACACCTTCGCCATCTGAATGAATTTCCAATAATCCACTTCTATCCATTACAAATTTATTCTCTGAGTTCTCTTCATAGATTTCAAGATTGATATTCTCCACAGTATTAAATGCTTCTTCAAGTAGTTTCCAACTCATACTAATTCACTCCTATATTCCCAAACTTTATTGAATGCTTTTCCGATATCTATCATGTCATTTGTTGTACTGTTTGGAGCATGAGCGATTGTCAAAAATAGCTTCTCTTTATATAGAGATTCTACAACTGGTCTATGAATTGCTTCTTGATCTTTTCTCCAAGGCATTTGATAGATAGGCTTAATATAGCCGCATCCAATTTGAACACCTTCGCCATCTCTCCCATCTCTTGGAGTTAATTCCGCTTTAACCACTTCAATAAACTTATCTCTATGTAGGCTATTTGCTTTGCTTTTATCCCACAAATAAGCAGCAACATAATATGAATGAGTACATCCGCATCTAATTTTTGCAGGAGTAATTGCAGGAATTTGACTTAACATAATATTAAGATTCATAACGTTTTCGCGTCTTGTTTCAATGTTATAATCTAACTTTTTCAATTGCTCTCTTGCTACTGCTGCTTGAAATTCTGTCATGCGAAGATTAAGACCAATCATATTATAATGAATAGATTCCTCGCCAGAATCATAAATGTCATTCATTACTGATTCTGCATGATTCATAATCAGCCTGCATCTATTTTCTAAATTTCCACTGTTTGTAACAATCATCCCACCTTCGCCGCAAGTCATATGCTTGCCAAAGTTCAAAGAGAAAACACTTATATCCGCAATTGTTCCTGAATATCTATCGAAGTATTTTGAGCCTGGTGCCTGAGCACAATCTGAAATAAGATATATTTCTTTTTTGTACTTCTCTTCTGCTTCCCTAATAATAGATTTCAAATTAGAATAGTCACAAGGTTGGCCGAAAATATCTACTGCAATAATTGCTTTTGTTTTCTCTGTAATTAATGATACAACACTTTTAGGATCGATACAAAAATAATCCTCTTCTACATCTGCAAAGACAGGAGTTGCTCCAAACCATAGGGGAACAGTAGCAGAACAAGTCATACTATAAGGAGTTACAATAACTTCATCTCCTTGTTTCAAGCCGATTGCGGCGCAAGCAATAAACAAACCAGACGTAGCACTATTACAAGCAATAGCTTGTCCGTTGACATTAAATTTATAAGACCAAGACAATTCAAGCCCTTGAATTTCTGGTCCACCCATAGAATGAGGACCTTTGTTTGCTCTATATCCAGATGGTCTCCCAAAATTAAAAACTCGCTTTAGTGCTTCTTTTTCATTTTCATTATATGTATTTTGGCTCGGAAAATTTGTAGTTCTGATTTTTCGCCCACCAAAAATAGCAAGTTCAGACATAGTTTTAATCCTTTCTTTTTAATATTTTGAATAAGCAAAATTATTTTCTTGCCCTTTTTTGTTTTTGACTCTGTTGCACATTTTTCTTATAATATATTCTGATTTATTCAATTCTTTTGCAGCAGCATTTGCGCTTGAAAATTCTTTACCATCAATTATCCATATTAAAGATTTTCTTGTGTTTCTTCCATTTGTTTTATGTGTTACAAATCTACAGTTGCCTGGTTCGTAATTCCCATTATTGTCTTCTCTATCTATCTCTAACCCTTTCTTCCAACCATTAGACATACACCAGTCATAGAATGTTTTAACGTCATCTTTCCATTCATCACATATCTTAATGCCGCGTCCACCATAATATTTATAATCTTTACTTTTAACATTTGTACATCTTTCTTTGATATGCTTCCATGTTTTGTATAACAAATGATATCTTAACCCATGTATAGTATTTCTTTTGATTATCTCTTCTTTAAATAAACAACCACAACTTTTAGTATTTCCACTT
>MEWG01000023.1 GCA_001773295.1 candidate division WWE3 bacterium RIFOXYD1_FULL_39_9 | reverse complement strand
GGTAAGGTACTAGGTACGACTTTTTCGATCGGAAGTTCTGATATAAAACTCTTAATTGACCTTGCTGGAAGTACCGACTCACAAAACTTAACAGATGAGCTTCAAGGCGCAGGGTTTGTAAATATTAGTGCCAATTGGTCGCAGGATTACATGCTCAAAATATACAATAACGGATCTACTCAGGTACAACTCACTTCTAACGCAAACTATCTGACAGCAAACGATCCGGATGATTTAAGAAGCATTATTTTCGTCGAGTTATTCGACTGGGATGACGCGAACAACAACGGGATTGTGGATACCGGTGAACTTGGTACAAGCTATGGGAAGAAAACATTAGTCAAATGGAAAACTGAGGGCTACAGCCTTGGTACTCTGGGGCAGGGTGCTGTAAAAGGTCTGCTGCTTAAGTTCTCCACGGATACTGTCAGTGACACAAAACAAGGCAAATCGGGCATTTTTGACTTTGAATTCGACTCCATAACTCTTTAGGAAAATCCCCCGTGTACAACGAAAATGTACATGGGGGTAGGTTTTTTTGATATCCTTAATACATTATGAGATCCCTGCTTAAACCACCGCACCTGTTTGTATACTGGTGGGCTATAAAAACTCCCAAACGCATATTTACACTGTTGAAAAGAATCCTGTTAATAATTAATAACCACCTCTCTTTTACCATTAATTTAAGGCTAATTTTCACTCCCCTATTTGGCGACTACACGATAATAGGCAGGAGCATTGGTTTTACCGTTCGAATTTTTGAAATTTTCTTTGGTTCGATTTTTGTAATAGTTATGAGTATTGCAGCTTTAGTGGCGCCGGTAATCTGGTTACTGCTGCCGGCTGCAATTTTTATTCAATATAAGATAGTTTTATTCCCGGTTTTATTATTAACTTACCTTGTTTGGTCCATTTATACACGAGACGCTCCTGAAAAAAGAGTTTCCGAATGTACTGAGGAGGACTGCCTGAAAGCTTTCAGACCCGCAGTTAAAAACATTTACGATAAACTTCAGGACAATCCAAGAACAAGCTTAGAACAGCTACTAAACACAAAAGAAGTTTACTATCTTTTAAGGAAACTTGAGCTTCAAAATGTCGAGTTCGTGGAAAAGTTCCAAAACGCGCCGCATTACAACTTTTCACAACTTCTGCCAAATCTTTACACTTTTGCTAAGGCTACTGGTACAAGATATGTGGAAATCGAGCACCTCTTTGTAGCGTTGATTAAAACTCTTCCTAATTACGAGCTTTTTCTTTCAACATTTGGCACCAAAATTGACTCGATTGAAAGAGGAGTGAGATGGACTCTCGAAGAAAAAGAAGAGCTATCTAAAATGTATATTTGGCAGGACGACTTCGAAAGTCTGATTCTCGGAGGTACCGGAAAAGGCATGACCGGAAGGGTTACGCCGCTTCTTGACTCCATGAGCGAAGATTTTACAAAAATGGCCATAAAAGGCGGTTATACAAGATTTACTGTTAGAGAGAATTCAATAAAAAAACTGGGAGAAATGTTAAGCGGAAGTAACGAGAATATCCTGATAATAGGTGCCCCAGGATGCGGTAAGACCTCTCTGGTGAGAGGTATTGCATATAAGGTAATGCAGGGCACTCAGTTCAAGTCAATTGTAAACAAACGCATTGTGAGCCTTCAGTTGGCAGGTATATTAACGGGTACGCGAACTGTAGGTGAAATTGCTGAAAGATTGAGATACGCAATTTCTGAAGCAAAAAGTTCCGGTGACATAATCCTTTTTATAGATGAGATACATACTTTAGTAACCGGCGGTGGAGACAAAAGCCCCGAAGTAGCCGCGATCTATTCCCTTCTTGAGCCCGAGCTGTCTTCTAACACCATACAGTTTATCGGTGCCACCACAATACAAAATTATCGTAAATATATTGAACCGAATGGGGCGTTTTCAAGATTATTTAATATTCTGGAAATTGACGAAGCTTCCGTAGATGAAACGATTGGAATTCTTAAATATGTAATTAGAGAGATTGAAAAAAAGAAGAAAATTTTAGTTTCGTACAAAGCAGTTGAAAAAACTCTGGAATTATCTAGAAAACTTATTCACGATAGAGTCTTGCCGGATAAAGCAATTATCATAATGGACCGCGCGGCATCCGCAGTTGCGGAGACTTCAAAATACTTGGATTCGCGCGCAGTAGAACACGTAATATCAGAAATTACCCACGTTCCTTCTCAACTTCTAACCGATGAGGAATCAACTAAGCTTTTAAATATTGAAGCCGAAATGAAAAAAATGGTAATTGGCCAAGATCATGCAATTAAACAGGTCGCTTCGGCGCTAAAAAGAGCTCGCGCAGGAATAAGAAACGAAGGTAAGCCGATTGCCAGCTTTTTATTTGTAGGAACGACAGGTGTTGGAAAAACACAGACCTCAAAAGCGTTGGCAAAGTCCTATTTTGGCGATACAAAAAACATGATTAGGCTGGATATGAGCGAATATCAGCAACTTGATAGCATGACCAGATTACTTGGATCACCTGACGGGAGCACTAAAGGCGTACTTACTGAAGCAATTAGATCAAAACCTTTTGCGCTTTTATTATTGGACGAGATTGAAAAAGCTCACCCAAATATTTTGCTCACATTTTTGCAAGTGCTGGACGAGGGAAGATTAACCGATTCTTCGGGATTGGAAATTGATTTTACAAACACTTTGATCATCGCAACCAGCAACGTAGGAACCAGATCAATTCAGGAAATCTTTAACAAAAAAGGCTCTAATCAAGAGATGCAGGATACGGCAATGAAAGATGTACACGCTCACTTTGCACCAGAATTCCTAAATAGATTTTCAGGTATTATCGTCTTTAATCCTCTCACTATGGAAAATGTAAGAGACATCACGAAACTTCTGTTAAAACGTGTTTACGAATCCGCTGAAGCAAAAGGTATTAAGCTAAGCTTTAAAGAAGAGGTTTTGGATGAATTAATGAAACGCGGTTACAGCCCTGAATGGGGAGCGCGGCCTTTAGCGCGCGTAATTGAAGATACTGTTGAGTCGTACTTGGCTGTAAAAATACTGACAAAAGAATTTAAAATGGGAGACGAAGTAGAATTGGGCAATGAAGTTTTTGACGAAGAAAAGCCTGTAAGTACGGCCTAAACGATTTTTCCAGAATCGACATTCGTGATATATTAACCTGTATGCAAAACCCTGAAGAATACAAAGAAAGACTAAGCAACCTAAAAAAAGCCCTGTTTATCGACGAAAAAAGACAGAAAATTAAACAGCTTAAAGAACGTCTTAGCGACGAGAAGTTGTGGGAGGATTGGGAAGAAGGTCAGAAAATTTCTAAAGACGTATCCTCGTTACAAAGGGATATTGAGGATTACGAAATGCTCGAACTCATGTTAGAGGAAGACAAGGTTGCAGAATTCGAAACCGATTTTAAAGTACTCGAGCTTAAAACGTTTCTTTCAGGTAAACATGATATTAATAACGCGCTGATTTCTATTCACTCAGGACAGGGCGGAACTGAAGCGATGGACTGGACAGCAATGCTTTACAGAATGTATTCCCGATACGCAGAAAGTAAAAAATGGGACTTAGAAGAAGATAACAAAATTCCCGGCGACGAAGCTGGATTAAAAAGTGTAACTTTTGAATTAAACGGTCTCTATGCATATGGTTTTTTAAAGAAGGAAGCAGGAGTACACAGACTTGTTAGACAATCCCCTTTTAATGCCGATGGTCTTAGACAAACCTCGTTTGCACTGGTAGAAGTAACCCCAATAATTGAGAATGATGTGGAAATTGAAGTAAAAGAGGAAGAACTTGAGTGGGAATTTTATCGCGCAGGCGGCCACGGCGGACAAAATGTAAATAAAGTTTCAACTGCCGTTAGATTAAAACATATCCCTTCCGGAATTATTATTGAATGTCAGGAGGAAAGATACCAAGGAAAAAATAGGGAAAAAGCCTTAAAACTGTTGAAGTCCAAACTGTACGTGGCCAGATTAGAAGAAATTGAAATGGAGAAAAAAGGACTTAAGGGCACCTATCAAACACCTGGATGGGGAAATCAAATAAGAAACTATGTTTTACATCCATACAAACTTGTTAAAGATTTGAGGACAGATGTAGAGAGCACTAACCCCGAAAAAGTATTAGACGGTGATCTCGACATCTTTATCGACGCCGAAATTAGAGCCTAAAGAATTTGTGAAACCAGTCAACACCAAATCCGGTCTCTTTGAGCACAAATAAAACTCCAATTGAAAAAACAGCAAATATTATATTTTTGATTAAATCTTTTTTTATTTCTTTGACCGGAAGTGTAAATCTTTCGTGTACCTCTGATCCGGCGGCAGTATACTTGCCAATTTCCGATTTTTGCTCACTTGCCGGTTTATTACCCGCAGTCGTTTCACGGGCATACATTTTATTTTGTGCTTTTTTAATTTCTATTAACCTTCTATCATTCTTATTTTTTTGTTTATTTTTTGACATATTTTTAATTTAGGGCAATTCCTCACTCCCGGTGGATTGAGTAGATTCCCCTGCAACTTCTTTTAATACAGGAATTTCTATTTCTTCAGGTCTGAATATAATTGTTCTAACATATTCTGTGGATTTAGCCAACTTATTAACTGATCTGATACTAATTGTATTTAAACCTTCTTTTAACTTTACGGACTCAGCAAACGAACCGTCGGGTCCGAGAATAATTTTTTGATTATTAATATAAACTTCTGAATCTAAATCCGTTTTTCCAGTAATGTCTAAAATGCTTGTTTCAGTAACTAAGTTGTCTGCCGGATAGTAAATATTCAACGCCGGCGCACCTGTAAAATTCTTGTATTGATAATATAAGTAGCCGAAAAAGGCCATTACAGCAACAAAAACGAAGGTAATCAAAATCGCAGTCGGAGTAATAATAAAGTTGGGAGTCTCGATATACTTTTTTTGAAAAAATCTTTCTTCTTTCTTGTCCTCAAACTCATGTTCATACTCTCGTCTCCATAAAGCCATAACTTCTAAGACATTTAGTCCCAAAAAATCAGAGTACAATTTTAAAAAACCTTTAGAATGTACTTTTCCGGAAAAGACTGTGTAATTATCTGTTTCTAGGGCTTTTAAGTATGAAGGGTGAATCTTAATCTGTTTATAAACATCTTCCACACTCATGCGCTTCTTCTCTCTCGCTCTTTTCAAAATTTCTCCAATTGATTTTGTCATGAATGGTACTTGGCACCGGGCAAAAGTGTTTTAAAGTATTTCACTTATTGTATCCGAATTGTCTGGAGTATTTCCACTATTTTCCATTGGATCAAATGTAGACATTCCGTCAATCAAAACTTCACGTGGTTTGCTTCCGTCTGGCGGACCAATAATGCCTTTTGCCTCAAGTAAATCAATTATTCGTGCAGCACGGGCATACCCGATAGATAGCTTTCTCTGAAGTAAAGAGGACGACGCCTTCTGTGCTGAAACTACTAAATCTACTGCCTGATCAAACAGTTCATCGCCATCACCGCCACCGCTAGACGTATTCCCCTTAGGTTGTTCGGAAGCTTGTAATATTTCGTGATTATAATCAGGCGGAACTCCGCGGCTCTTTAAAAATGTAACAAGATCGGCAATCTCTTTGTCGGTTATAAGTGCCGCTTGAAGTCTCACTGGTTTTGAAACATCGGGAGGAATGAATAGCATATCTCCACGTCCGAGTAGCTTTTCGGCTCCCGGCTGATCGATAATTACCCTTGAATCTACTTGGCTCAAAACGTTAAACGCGACTCTACAAGGAATATTTGCTTTGATAAGACCTGTAATGATGTCCGTAGAGGGTCTTTGGAGGGCCAACATCAAGTGTATACCTGTCGCACGTGCTAACTGCGCCAACCTAATAACCGTCTTTTCTACACCTGCTTGATCTACTGCCATAACCTCCGGGAACTCTTCAACGACAATTACAATGTAGTGTAATGCCTGGAATCCGGATTTCTCGTTATAGCCTTCGATATTTCTTACTTTTGCTGCCTCAAATAATTTGTACCTTCGTTCCATTTCCCCTACAGCCCAATTAAGAGAGCCGGCAGCCTTACGTGAATCGGTAACAACTGGGGTCAAAAGATGGGGTATGTCACTATAGTGAGAAAGCTCGACTCTTTTTGGATCTATTAAAATAATTTTAACTTCTTGTGGACTTGCTCTATACAAAATAGAAAACAAAATATTGTGAATAAAGATAGATTTACCTGAACCAGTAGTACCGGCGATAAGCATGTGAGGCATTTTTCCTATGTCGTAAACATGTACCCGACCGCCGACATCTTTACCCAGCACTATTCCCAATTTAGACTTAAGGCTCTTCATAGGCTCAGAAGATATCAACGACTTAAATGAAACTATAGCTCTAGTATTATTAGGAACCTCAATACCAATTAAGGATTTTCCGGGAATTGGCGCCTCGATTCTTACTGAACCTGTAGGCGAAGCTAATGCTAACGCAATATCATTTTGCAAACTTGCAATCTTTGATACTTTGATTCCGGACTCTTCTTTAAGTTTTAAAGCATATTGAGTTACAGACGGGCCGACTTTGGTATCGGCAATGTCCACGTCAATTCCAAAAGCCTTGAGAGTATCCTTAATCTTTTTACCTCTCAAATCGGTATCCCCAGAGTCAGCGACCTTTTCATCCGAATCCATCAAAATATCCAGAGGCGGAGTCTGCCACACCCTATCCATATAAGGCAGTGTCGGGGTTCCGTGCGCAAGTGAGTTAATTGAAGTAGGTAGAGTCCCCTGAGTGCCTGACTGAGGTTCTGACATAGAAGGAACAACTTCAAAGGCAAAATCGTCACCTGACGAATGTTTCTTTTCAAAGCCTGATGTCTCTGTCGAATGTGCTGCCATCGAAGCTTCGTTTTCAGACGTGACCATCCCGGTAGAAATTTCTATGGAATCATCGTCAACGGAACTTCGTGCGTTGCTAAACTTACTGAAAATTTCTGAAAATTTAATATTTCCAAATAAGCTTTGAACAAAACCTAAGATCTGATCTAATGAGATATCAAAAATTATTACAAATGAAAGTAGTATGGCAGTCAAAAGAACAATTACGGCTCCGTAAATACTTATTGTGTTAGTTAATATATCTACAATCTTGTAACCTATTAGTCCTCCACCGCCGCCTTCTTGTGCAACTTCGTATGAATCGTCGCCAGAAACGAAAAGTTGGAACACTCCGGTTAGAGTCATGAACAAGACAAAGATTCCAATAATAAATTTTGGTTCTTTGAGTCTTATCTTTACTGCGTCAACAAATAATAGCGCAAAGATAAAAAGTAGAAACGGCACCATAATTGCCACATTGCCGAAAAGCGTTCTCCAAAGAACCTGGATCTTTTCGTTTAACGTGTAATCCGGTGCAATAAATGAAACCAGAGACAAAACTCCAAACAAAATCAGCATTAACGCAGCAATCGTCTTTGAAGTTTCTGGTTTGATATTCAGACTCAATTTTATTTTCTTTTTTCTACCTCTGGGCATATTTAGATGACAATTGTATGTACAATTATCAAAGGCGACCTACCTGTCTCCTTGAACAGGAACTTATCTAGGTCCCTTTCAACTTTCCTTCTTACGCTGTTCCAATCTTTCTCTTTTTCCAGTTTGTTCAGCTTCTCAGTTATAAACTTGCGGGATTTGTCCATTAGAGCTTGCGAGCTTTTTACATAAATAAACCCACGAGTAACTATTTCCACTTTATTTGGATAAAGTTTTCCTGAAGCGTCAATCGGTATTACAGCAACAAACACACCTTCTTCTGACAACTGCTCTCTGTCTTTTACAACAACAGGGCTCAATTCTTTTTTGAATCTACCGTCGATGTAAACCGGTTTAACTTCTATCCTCTCGCCAAGTTTAGCCTTGCCGTCTCTGAATTCCAAAACGTCGCCTTCCAAAAGTTCAAAAACTCTTTCACGTTCAATTCCTAGATCTTTAGCCATATTTGTGTAGGCTCTCTGTTTTGCGGCAGTTCCGCCGATTGGAATATATTATTTAGCCTTAGATAAAGCGGTTACGGTCATTATATCCCCTTTCAAACCATGTCCTGAAACGTGGAGATTGTCTTGTATTTCGCTGTAAATAACCTCAGAACCTCTAACTGTTAGATTGTGCAATAAACGCTCAACAGGTTCCTGAACTCCTGGGGGATTTGGATCCGCAGAAAAGATCACCAACGCGTCATCCATCAACTGAATGTTTTGATGCTCTCCACGGCTTAGTCTTTCTAAACCTGAACCACTCTGGCCATAACAACCGGCAATTACATAAACCAGTGAATCTTGTTTGTAATTCTCCGCTTCTTTTTCGTCTACAAACTCCGTGTCATCGAACGGAAGGTATCCTAATTCTCTGGCAACTCTTGAGCTCTGCTCCATGGATCTACCTGAGAAAACTACTTTTCTACCGTATTTCTTGGCAGCGTTTATTATTTGGTACATTCTGGAAATGTTAGAGGATATTGTTGTAACAAATATTTGTCTACCTTCCGCCTTTTCAAAGAAATGTCCAAAGGTCTCATTAAGTGTTCTTTCCGATTTTGTAAAACCTTCTGTCGTTACGCCTAAGCAGTCTGACAAAAGACACAAAACTCCGGCATCGCCATAATTGGCGATTTTGCCCAACTCAATTGGTTTATCTAAGACCGGTGTAAAGTCAATTTTATAGTCTGCAATGTGTAAAACTGTCCCCTGAGGAGTTTTTATTGCAAAACCCATGCCGGAGGGTACTGAGTGGTTTATCCCAAACGCCTTAACCTTAAAGTCTCCTACGGTTATTTCGTCGGTTTCAGGCGTAATTAGGTTGAAACTTACATTTTCCACCTGTGCTGTCTGATATTTGTCCTTAAGCCTTTCCTTTATAAATCCCTGAACCAATTTATTTGCGTAAATTGGAACATTTAATTCATCTATTACATAAGGGATTGCTCCCAAATGGTCTTCGTGAGCATGAGTTACAAATAAACCCCTTAACTTATGTTTGTTATCCAACAGATAAGTTACATCCGGGATTACAACATCCACTCCAAATAATTCACTATCCGGAAATCCGATGCCGCAATCTACAATAATTATGTCATTTGCGGTTTCATAAACCGTCATGTTTTTTGTAGCACCGACATCACTTCCCAGTTTTATAATTTTCAACGGATTTCCCGCGAAATTTTCTTCTTTATAAATTGTATTCACTTTATTATTACTATCTTCCATAAATTCATTCTTCTGACACGCAACTACACGTTATATGCCCAAACCCAATTGACCGTCATCTTGGTCAGTTAGATCAGTCGTATCTTTAATATTTTCTCTTTCATTTTCAATTTTTACTAACACTTTTGGAATCCCCATAAAATCATCTAAAAACCCCTGCATCATCGTTGGATTCCTTAACGCTGCAGCCGGGTGGTACACAGGATAGACGTGATATTTACCCGATCGTATAACATTACCACGATCCCGGGAAATCTTTCCATCCGGTATGAAATAATTCATTGAAAACCTACCTAAAGTAACTATTAGCACAGGATTTATGGCTTCTAATTGCATCTCCAAATAAGGTTTACACATCTCGATTTCATCCGGTAAAGGATCCCTGTTTTGAGGAGGTCTGTGCTTTATGATATTGCCGATCCAGACATCCTCCCGTTTATATCCTATTTTTGAAAGTGCTTTTTCCAAGAGTTGCCCTGCGCGACCGACAAAGGGTCTACCTGTCTTATCTTCAGTTTCTCCCGGTGCTTCGCCAATAAACACGATTTTGGCGTTTATATTACCCTCTCCGGGAACTGCGTTTGTTGCCTCTTTACACAACCTACACTTTTGGCAAATTTTAACGTTACGCTCAATCTGTGCTAGGACTTCCTCTTTGTTCAACATACTAGCCAATTAAATCTAAACTCTTAAGCAGTTCTAACGCCTTCATTGTAATTCTACGTTTACCCGGCTGATGAATTTTTTTAGCTAAGAACATTGCCGGTTGAAACTCCAACCAATAATGATCGTCGTATTGAGTTTCGGAAATATTTAGGGTTTCATCTTTTGCTGCAACTGCACAGTAAAAATATTTCTTTCCTAACATTTTGCATTCCTGCCCATCATCAGTTTTCAATTCCTCTAAGTTTTGTTTTTCAGGTAAAAATTCGATCATGTCTTCGCCAAACGCAAAGGCATCGGCACTGTTACAATTTTTGGCAAAGGATTCTCCAAGTTCTTCCCTTATTTCCCTGCCTGCGGCCTCGACCAATTCTTCTTTATTTCTTACGCTGGATTGAGGAAACATCCACATGCTAAATTCTTTCTTGTACAAAAAAAGAACTTTCTTGTCGTGCACACAGCAGCATATTACGCTCGGTCTATATCCGGTTTTTCTTACTTCATCTATTTCTTTGAGTGTTAATGTTTTCATAATTACTTTGGTAAATAATATTTCAAATTCTCTGCAGTTAACGTTACCTGCTTTGTCTTTCCTTCTACTATTTCTTTTGCAACTTTTCTACAAATTGACTCCAAGGTACGTCCTAAACTTCTAATACCCGAGTCGTATCCAAAAGGTCGAACAATTCCCGGCCAAAGATCCGGATCAATGACTAATTCGTCTTCACGTAACCCTGATTTCTCCAGAATTTTTGGCATCAGGTAGTCACGGGCAATTACCAGTTTTTCCTGATCGCTGTATGAAGG
>MEWG01000022.1:68116-73963 GCA_001773295.1 candidate division WWE3 bacterium RIFOXYD1_FULL_39_9 | reverse complement strand
GTTGTGATGCAGGGTCTCGCGTGTGGAATTCCGTGTGTTGTTTCAGGGTTTAGATTGCAGGATGAGTTAGATGGTATTGTCTATCTTGAAAATCTTGAGCCCGAGACGATTGCAAAAACAATTCAAAGGGCGGTCGAAGAGAAGTTGTGGGTAGATGTTAACAAATTAAAACAGTCATATTCGTGGGAAACACGGGTAAATGAAATTGAAAATGTTTATTCATTCGCACTTAAATACAGGCTTCTTTAAGAAAAATATAAATTCTGTAGCGTTAGTTTTTTTTATCCTATTACACGTTGTTTTATTTAATATAAATGTATCCGAATGGGGAGATTCATTTAGGATTTTGAGAGCCTCAGAATTCTTACGAGCCGGAAGTTATCCTGTTGATGAGAAACGCCCGATTTTATTCTCGCTCTTAATTTCATTGCGTCCTGCATTTATAGACCAAGTATCCTTCGGTAGAGGTGTTGTTTTAGTATTTAGTATTTTGTCTTTTATCGTTTTTCTCAAACTATTAAACAAATTTGCTGATAAATTCGAATCTAAGCTTTTAGGTTTAATTCTGTTTGTGTTTAATCCTGTTTATCTTTATTGGTCGATTAGAGTGATGGCAGATATCCCGTTTGGGTTTTTTGCACTTTTGGGAATTTTTTTAATTATGCAATGGAGGTCTGAGTTGAATTTACGGAGAATTATCACTCTTTCAGCGATATCCACTTTAGCAGTTATGACTAGATTTGAAGGTTATATATTATTGGCATCGATTTTTGCAGGAATACTACTACCTGAAATTAACACTTTTAATCCGTTACAGCTGCTCAAGAAAATAACACCAAGTGCAGTAAGAGTTGCACTTCTTTATCTGTTTCTTTTTGTCCTAATGATAATCCCCAATCTGTTGTTTAGAAATCCGTTTGGTTCGAGCTACTTCGAGGAACCTGCAGGAAGATCGTATGATCTGAAAATGGTGTGGATTTACACTGCTTCCCTACTTTTTATTTTTGGATCAACTTTGGTTCCGGCGCAGATGCTATTTGGCCTAAATAAAGTGCTCAATTTCCTAAAAAAACATACATCGTTATTTGTATTTTTAGCTGCAGATTTGAGCCTTTGCCTACTGTGGCCGGCTGCTATACCTAGGCTGTTTGTTCCATCGATTCCCTTTCTTGTAATTTTAGCGGTCATTGTATTCGAAGATATATTTAAGGCAGGCTCGATTAAACCCAGTTACAAATTGTTAGCCTTAAATGTACTGGCCATTTTATTTTATGCAGTTAGTCAGTACTTTCTCAAATTGCAGTTTTTAGTTTTAATCAAACCTATCTTTATTTTGACAATTATCATTCAGATTGTTGTTTTGTTTACTGTTTATTTTAGAAAAAATTCTTTGACCCTTTTGTTAATATTTATCTCGACTTGTATTTGGTCGGTAGCAACAATTTGGATACACAAGGATATCTTTATCTCTGTAAAAAACGGTGCGGTTTATGCCGGCGAAAATCTTAAAGGGAACATTGCTTATAACGATGTTAGTAGTGTCTCCGATTGGTATATCAACTATAGATATAAAAATCCTGGAAGACGAGGTTTCTACTATTACACTGAAAAAAAACAGCAACTTGAATACGGAAATCTTGTGGAAGCGGACATCGATTATTTATTGATTACAAACGAACACAACACCACCATGGAATTGGATCTGCAATCAAGACAATACTTACAGGAAATGGCTGAATTCAGATATAATGTTAATGGAAGTGAGTTTTTTACTAAGATAATTAGGGTTAAGAGGTAGCAGAAGTATCTTGTAGTAATTAAGCTGTAGTTATATGAAATTATCAGTTGTTATACCGGTTTATAACGAGAAAAATACAATCGAACAGCTCTTAGAAAAAGTTAAAGAAGTTGCAGATATTGAAAAGGAAATAATAGTTGTGGATGACGCGTCGTCGGACGGGACCGTTGCCATTTTAAAGCAGCTTGAGATTCAGAATCCTGATGTAAAATTTTATTATAAGGACGTTAATAAAGGAAAAGGGGACACATTAAAACTTGGTTTCTCCCACACAACCGGCGACTATGTGATTGTTCAAGATGCTGATTTAGAATACGACCCACAGGATTACAGGAAGCTTCTGAGGACTCTAGAAGAAGAGAAAGTTGACGTTGTGTACGGCTCCAGATTCTCAGGCAATTATGAAGACATGTCCAATCTGCATTACTTAGGAAATAAGGTTCTGACGCTGGTCACCAACTTCTTATTCGGAGTCTTACTTACAGACATGGAGACCTGCTACAAACTAATGCCGGGCGATTTTGTACGCTCGTTGAATATTAAGTCTGCTCGTTTTGATTTCGAACCTGAAATTACAGCCAAAATTTTAAAAGCGGGTTTGAGAATTAAAGAAGTACCGATTTCATATAAAGGTCGATCACATAATCAGGGAAAGAAAATAACATGGAAAGATGGGATTGGCGCACTAACCACTTTAATTAAATTTAGATTTTTTGACTAATGCTAAGATTCAAAGCTTTTGTATCAAAATATTCCTATTTGATTATTTTATTTGTTTTTTCTGCATTGTACTTAGCCGTAAATGTCAGAATGAATGTCTTTAGTTACAATAATTTTGATTTTGGTAAATTCGACTTAGGAAACATGTCACAAATGCTTTGGAATACCCTCCAAGGTCGCTTAATGTATCTTACAGATTATTTTGGGACCAATCTTCCCAGGTGGTCAATGAGCCACGTAGATCCGATTTTACTTCTCTTTTTACCTATTTTTGTAGTCTTTATGCATCCACTGACTTTAGTATTTTCCCAGCTGGTTTTAGTGATATTTTCGTCATTTTTAATCTACTTTATTGCGGATATAAACCTGAAAAACAAACCAATTTCGCTACTGATAAGCTTGGCATATCTTTTGTATCCGGCATTAGGTTATCTTAACTCCAGAACTGGTTTCCACGGTGTCAGTGCAGCCATCCCTTTTTTCTTAGGAGCATTTTTAGTTTTTGAGCACATGTACCACACTCATAGTTTTACAAAGGGTAAGTTGATCCTGTTTTGGGTACTACTTGTTATAACGATGTCCGGTAAGGAGCAATTGCCGCTTTATGTTTTTACTTATGCCGTCTTCATACTTTTTAGTAGAACCCGTTTTATAAAAGAATTTAAATTTTCCAAACAATACATTTTGGAATTTCTTTCAACAACAGTCATGAAGAATGTAATTGCTATGTGGCTAGTAAGTGTTATTTGGTTTGTACTTGCTTTCTTTGTGATTATTCCAAATTACGCACACTATAGAATTGAGGGATTTAATAAATTTGCAGAACAGTTAGAGATAGATCCGGAAAAAGTCAGAGATGTAGATCTGGATAATTATTTTTTGAGCAGATATCAAAGTTTTGGAGATAGTTATTTTGAAATAATTATTAATATCTTGCTAAACCCGAATGATGTTGTGAAAGTAGTGTTTGGCGGAGACAAGATTGAGAATCTGCAAATGACATTCGAGCCGATTTTATATCTCCCGGTTGCCGCTCCGCACGTTTTGATAATGGCCGTTCCGGATTTACTTATAAATTACTTAACTACCGCTTCCGGAGTCGGTACTGCTGAAATTAAGAATCACAGAATCTCTATGATTATTCCGGTTTTGTTTTTAGGTGTAATTTTCTCAATTAAGTTACTTAATGATTTTCTCAATAAGAACCTTGAACAAAAGTGGAAATATACGCGAGTATTAAAATACGTAATTCCAGTGCTTTTAGTTTATTCATCTCTGCATTATTCGTTCAAGTACGATAATCCGGTCGCGTTGTGGGTTAACGAGGCCTTAAGGAAAAGACTTCCAAGTTTTATCGCTTTTGCAAAGACAGATTTAGAAATAGCGCAGCAAGATGAATTAAAGGTTGGCGACATTGTACGTTTATCTGATCTTGAAAACAAGGATAGAGAGTGTGCGTTAAAAATAATTAACATGATTCCGGATGGTGCGTCTGTATCGGGACCGGATTACTTAGGTGCGCATCTTTCACTGCGTGAAACCTACGCAATATTTCCGGCACTTCACTCTGATGCAGATTACGTTATCGTAGATGTATTTTCCAGAAAGATTTTAACAATCCTGGACACTGATACTAATCTTGTACGAAATGTTGTGGAAGATCTTATAAAAGATCCAAACTACCAGTTGGATGCAGGTTGCGGCAATTTATTCGTATTCAAAAAAGTAGGTCCGCATGAAAAAGAGGAAATTCTTCCGATCCAAGAAAGATACGAGTATCCGGCAAAATTTGAATTTCATATTCTTGCCGGCATGACGATTGTAGATTTCACGATACCAAAATCCATTGTAAGGGGCGATGAGTATAATCTTGAGGTTGTTTTTTCCAGACGAGATGACTCATCTGTTAACGATTACATTATATTCACTACTTTTGTGAATATTGATACCGGTGAAATGTATCAGGCAGCTAATTTACCGTCATTTGCGCTAAAAACGCCAGGAGAGTGGCAGGAAAACTATTACTATGTTGAATCCAACAGTCTAAAACTTCCGTATTTCATCGAGGAAGGCGATTACAGGGTATTTGTAGGAGCAAGCAATAATGTTAAAACCAGAAGTGTTTATTTAGGTAATATAAAAGTATTATGAAAGACTTAGGAAAATGGCAAATAATTAGCTTTATTTCTCGTGGCATGTCCATGGTTGTCGGTATAGTTCAAAGTTTCGCAATCATCAGGATTTTAACAGTTTCTGAGTGGGGTTTGGTGCAGTTGGCAGTTTCAATCGGCGGTGCGTTAGGTATCTACCAGCATTTAGGTCTAGCATCAGCAAGTACAAGAGAGATATCCGCAGCTAAAGAAGACTCAGAGGTATTTAAAATTTTTGTAACTTCGCTGTTTATTAGATATTTGGTTACACTACCAATTGCACTTCTTCTATTCATTTTTTCACGAAATATCGCCGTAGATGTTTACCACCGAACTGAGTTGATCGTCCCTTTACAGATATACGCTATTTCACTTGTCTTTCAGGGAGTTCAGAGCATTACTAATTCGGTTATTTCCGGGACTAAAAGATTTAAACAGTTATTTACTTACCAAGTCCTTATTTCATTTGCTAGCCTGATAATTTATATACCGTTGATATACAAGTTTAGAATTAACGGTTACTTTTACGCCTTTATGATATTTAATATCTTAAATTCAGGGATTCTGGCGTATTTGGCGCTTTCCCCGTTGAAAGCACATATTAAACTGCCGTCAAAAACGGATATTAAAAGATTGGTTAGAGAAATATTCTCAATCAGTATCGGTATATATATTGTAAAAATTTTAACTACAAACTGGGAAAAGTTAGGTCCTAACTTACTGGGTTTGAATAATGCTCCGGAAGTAATCGCAATCTTCTCTTTTGCAGTTTTATATTCGCGGAAAATTTTAAGTATCTCTGATTCTGTCACTGACGTAAGTCTTCCGGTTTTATCTGAAAAATTTGCAACAAACGTTCACGAATTCAAGACTACTTTTGTTAAAAATTTTGATAAAGTATTCGCGCTAATAATATTAGCTGCCACTTACGCTGCTTTTTGGGCGCCGGAAATAATAGGTCTTGTTGTAGGTTCAGAAAAATACGCAGGATCTTACAAATTAATACCTACCATCCTTTTGGCTTTTGTAGTTTATTCTTTATTAGATATTGTAAAATCTAGCATTTTGATACCGGCCAAGCTTATTAGACACATGCTGTTTAGTTTCTTCTTACTCTTCTTATCCACCGCAGTATCGTTTTTAGTCTTAAATACAAAGCTTGGTTATCTAAACGCTATG
>MEWG01000022.1:61786-68098 GCA_001773295.1 candidate division WWE3 bacterium RIFOXYD1_FULL_39_9 | reverse complement strand
ATGGTTAAAAAGAGCTTAAATTTTTACTTTTTCAACATAGATCACGCCGTTTTGTTGGTTCAAAGTACAGTAATAGGTTGGGCAGGTATTCAAAGTTCATTAACAGTCAAGTCAATTGCATTTCTTCCGTTGTTATTTTTATCAGTGTGGAGTGCAAAAATTCCCGGATACATAGCTATGGACGATTTGTTAATCCTTAAAAAATTTCTCAGGCGTAAAAATGTCTAAAAAACTTTATCTAATCAGATACGCAGTATTAAAAATTTTTGTAAGTGTTCTATTACTCTTTCTTGTAATTTCAAGACTTAGAGATGGAGGTATTTCGGATGTATTTAGAAGTTTAGATTATTCGTTGATCCCGTTTGTGATGATATGCATTATTTTAAATAGTGTATTTAGGGCATATAGACTTAGAGGGATTGTTTCGGCGAAGGATAATGAGAAGCTTGATGTCGGATTTTTAACAAAGCTTTATCTTGCAAGCGCTTTTTATAACATTCAGAAATTGTTTACAAAGTCACCCGAAAACGTGCTCGATCAGATTGGAAATAAGCTGAAGTCTGAGGCGGCTGCCAAATTAGCTATTTCAGTTGAAAAGTTATTTGATCATATTATATTGTTCACAATCTTGGGAATTGGAATAGGTTACAAAGTTCATTCGTGGGTTTTACTTGTGTTTGCTTGGGTAATAGCCGGCGCGTATCTTTTAGTTTGGTTTAGCAAAAGTACCGCTTCATTGCAAAAAATATTCTCATACTTTGCTCACTATAAGAACAAAAAAGGCGTTTTTGTACAGACAGTATTTTTATCAGTGCTGATTCAACTTGTAAATGTAGTTATACAATTTGTGCTCTTTACATCGCTCGGTTACACAATTCCGATTTTCTTTGCATTTGCATCAATATCCTTAATAACTTTGGTTGTTGGGCACATACCCTCGTTGAACGGGCTAGGAGTTCAGGCATTACTAAATGTAGCATTATACTCATTAATTGGAATTCCGATGGAAGTTTCGTTTGTTGCTGCGTTGCTTTATCATGTTACCGGATTTTTAATTAGTTTATTGAGCGTTATTATTTTTAAAGGTAAACGAAGTAAATAATATGCAAAAGTACAAAGCTCTGTTGTTGATTGTTTTTACCTTTTTATATTTTTTAACTAGGGTACCAAGATTAAACAACGACATTATTAATCCGGATGGCGTAAATTGGCATTATAGGTCTGAGCAGTTTATAAACGGATTAAAATACGCTCAGTTTGATAAAACTTATCAACATTATCACCCTGGAGTAACTCTGATGTGGGCCACCGGAGTACCGATTGAGCTAACAAAACATCTTATTGGGCAGAAGGTTTACAGTACGACTAATTTTGAAACATTTGATTTTGTAGCTAAGGCTAGTTTAGTTATTATTCAGTTTGTTCTGACGTTGTTAATCCTTTGGAATTTGAACAAGCTTTTTGGATTTAATATCGCAGTGAGTTCGATGTTTCTTTTTACATTCGAGCCCTTTTTTATCGGCAACTCTCGTTTGTATCATTTGGACGTTTTATTCACGTTATTATCGTTTTCCTCCCTAAGTTTAATTTACCTTTCCCTAAAAGAATCAAATAATAAATATCTTATCTTAGGAAGTATTTTAGGAGCACTTGCGTTTTTAACAAAAAGCATTGGAATAGGAATTTTAGTATATATTTCGTTAATTATAATTTTAGGTCTGATAAAAAAGTTTCTCTCTATCAAGCAATTCGTGCTGTTTTTAGCTGTCTATGTAGTGACAGTATTTTTACTCTTTCCTGCACTTTGGGTAAAGCCTATTTATTATTTATCAGAGATATTTTCCGAGTCAGAACGGATAGGAATTAGAAAAGGTCACGAACAAATTGTATTTGGAGAGACGGTAATCGACGCAGGCGCTTCTTTCTATCCATTAGTATTATTAATAAAGTTTTCACCTGTTTTGTTGTTTGGATTAATACTTGGTGTATTTTTTGGAATGCCGGGAATCAAATCTAAATTGAAAAGCTATTTTATTATTTTTGACGATCCGCTTGTTTTTTTTGGTATTTTTTACCTAGGCTACATGGTGGTTATGACGATCTCATCGAAAAAAATCGATAGGTATATGGTGGTCCTTTTTCCGTATTTAGCTGTACTTGCCGTAATTGGGTACGGACTTTTACTTAAAAAGATTAAGAATGTTCGAAACTTTAGCACCCTCATTGGTCTTATTTGTGGCGTGTTTATTGTTTATCCAATTGTTTCGCAGTTTCCATTCTATTTTGTATATACCAGTCCCTTATTTGGATCTCCTGAACGTGCAAACTCTGTAATAGCTCAAAAACCATTTGGAGTAGGCATTCATGACCTGAAAAACGCGCTCCTTGAGAAATATGGTGAAGATGTAGACATGGGATTTATAGACACAAAACCCATGAAAGCGATTTATTCAAATTCAAAAGTATTTGACATCCGAGTGAACGGAACAAGTGATTATGATGTTATTGTTCTTGGAGTTAATGAAGAGATGCCCGAGGCTGTTAGTTATTCCAAACAAAAATTCGAAAAAGATTTCTCGTTTTATATAAATGGCCTAGAATATTGGAAGGTGTATGTCAAACAAAAATAGCCAAAACATTGTACTGATAATCTTTTTCATTGCTCTAGCTCTTAGATTGGCAGGAATAACACACGGATTTCCATTTATTTTTCATCCCGACGAGCCTGCTCTGATCCGTTCAGCTTATGGTATAAAGTTCTATCTTAATCCCGGACACTTCGACTGGCCGCATTTGTATATCTATTTGAACTATTTTCTATATTCAGCCTTCGCTTTCTTAAGAGAAATACTTACTAATCTAGGTGTAAAAAATACCCTAATCCAAATTTTGCCTATTTTGTGGGATCAGGAACTGGTTTTTTATCTAATTTCCAGAGTTCTTTCCGCATTAATCGGCGCACTTACAGTATTTCCGGTGTTTACAACAGGAAAAAGGCTTTTTAATGACAAGGTAGGTGCGTTCGCAGCTTTGGCACTGGCAATTTTACCTTTTCATGTCTGGCACTCACATTACGCATTAATTGATGTACCTACGGCATTTTTAGTAGCTTTATCTTGTTATTTTGCGTCAGGAATCTTAAAAGGGCAAAATGTGCAGGATTACATCGGATCAGGTCTTTACTCTGGTCTGGCGGCGTCAACCAAGTACAACGGCGGATTAAGTTTAATTACTGTACCTTTAGCACATTTGATTAGAGTAATAAGCAATAAGGAGCGGTGGCTGCAATCAAAAGCTTTTGTGTATCTAATGTTGGCATTAATCTTTTCAATGATAGGTTTTGTCCTTGGCACGCCGTACTCCGTCTTAGATTATAAAACCTTTATCAGAACTGACGGACCCCAGGGAGCGCTTTGGCAATTCTCAAATGTAGGCTCGCTACCTGTTTCGGAAAGAATCCCGAGCTTTATTAACGACATGCTGTACAAAGTATCCGAAAACACCGGTTACACTGTATTATTAGGTTTTTTCTTGGTATTTGCAGTACTTTTAGTAAAGCTGTTAATGAGAAAGACTACAAAAACGGATACATATTTGTGGTTTTTTACACTAAGCGGCTTATTTCTTATGTTTTACATCTCTGGGTTTGAAAAAAGTAGAGCCCATTATTTTATGATTGCTTACCCGTATGTTGTCATAACTTTTGGTTATTTAGTAGACACTTTGTATGTTTATTTAGACTCAAAGATTAAATATATCTCAATTGTGATGATGGCCATCTTGTTTGGCTTGCCGTTTTATATGTCTGCTAAGAACGCACTAACATTTATCAACTCAGACACTAGGGTAGATATGTACAACTGGTTTACACAAAATGTAAAAGAAGGCGACTCTATTGTATATAACAATAATGAATTAAAACCGGTTATGGAAAAGTTGCTTGCCGATACATCTAAATCTGACGATATATCTGTAGATAAGAAGCCCTCTTATGTAGTGCTTTCTTACAACGACGATGTTTATAGAGAAACCTTTGCATTTCTAAAACATTCCGGAAATCTTAAACCATTAGTTACAATAGACAATGAATTTAGACTCGGGCCGGATATTACAATTTACAAATACCAAGAATGATCAGTTTTATCAAAAATTACAAATTAGAAATCTTAGTCTTCGTATTTTTTTTATTAACTCGAGTGCCGGATCTTGGGCACGATTCGTTTAACACAGATGTATGGAAATGGAAGACCAGAAGCTACGATTTCAGTTCAGGCGTGTTTAATCTTCGACCCGAACTTACCATCCAAAAATACCATCCCGGTGTTACTTTAATGTGGTTAGGAACTTTAGGAATTAAGGTTGCCAATGTTTATATCGAGAATTTTTCTGTGGATTCAGTTAAATCGATTTTTGTCTTAGATGCAGTTCAGAAGTGGTTTATTGTTGCCAGTATTGCGCTTGGAATGAGCGCCGCTTTTTATGTGATCAGAAAGTTATTTGGTTACGAATTCGCACTTTTTAGTATAGCTCTGATGTCTTTTGAGCCGTTCTTTGTTGGTTTGTCACGAGTTATGCACCTTGAAGGTATGATGTCGGTTTTTATGCTCACATCAGCACTTTGGCTCTATTACTTCTTAGACTCATCCGATAAAAGACACAGGTTATTTATTAGCGCACTATTTGCTTCGTTGGCCATTCTTACAAAAACATCCGCGTTATACATGATTCCGTTTACATTTCTAGTTTTAGTTACTCACAGCAACATACGTTTTCAAAAAGTTAAAGAGCTTTTTAAATTTTCCGTTAAAAACTTTCTCTTGTGGTTGTCGGCAGTAATAACTTTTTCTATTTTGTTTTGGCCGGCACTGTGGTCAGTTCCGGTGGACGTCTTTAACGTGCTGTACAGGGGAATATTTGTAATAGGGGTAGACACAGAACATATCCAATACTATTTTGGGAGACTTGTAGAAGATCCGGGATATTTATTTTACATAGTTGTTTTACTTTATAAGAGTTCAGTTTATCTTTTGGTGGGTATAGCATTGCTTTTTGCAGTCTTTAAAAAATTACAAACCAAAGAAAAAAGACTTATTGGATATTTACTGCTGTTTGCACTCTTTTACACAATTGAGTTAACCCTGCCTTCAAAGAAACTAGACAGATATATATTACCCGCGATGTTAGCTTTGTCACTTGTAGTTTCGTTTTCACTTTTTTATTGTTTACAGAAAGTTAAGGTGCCGAACAAGTTAAAGTATTTGTTATTCTTTATTCCTGCAGTAGCGTTACTGACATTTATTCATCCGGATTACTTTTCCTACTACAATCCAATGTACGGCGGATTAAAGAAGGGCATCTTTGTAATCGAGCCGAAATGGATGATCGGTACGCCCGAGGTAGTTGAATTTTTCAAGGTGGAAGCAGAAAAAGAAAAATTTGAGTTTTCCGATGTCGACGAATCGTTTGAGGAGTTGATCAATACTAAAAGGGTCGGCAGGGTTTTGACTGTAGCGTTTCCGGAGAAGTACTACACTCAAATCTGGCCTTTTTTTAGGGAGCTGGGTGGATGGGCAGTAATCGAGGATTTAGGACCTTTTGCCAAGAACACAAATTATTTTGTTTATCCGGTTTGGGAAGATCTGTCAGTCAAAGAGACAAGAGTTGACTTAGTGCATTATTATGTAATTAAAGTTAGAGGTGTACCAATTTACAATGTTTATAAAAGGGTTATTCCACAAAATACACTATTTTAATAATAAGGAACTGATAGGTACTTTTTTTGTGACAGCAGGTACCCTGTTTGGAAGTTTCTTTAGTTATCTATTGCAGTTTTTTTTGGCGCGATACTTAAATGTAGGCGAGTACGGGGAATTTAATGCACTTTTATCGCTTGCGTACATAGCAGGAGTGCCGGCAACAGTTTTGAGTACAGCAATGATAAAAAAAGTTTCTCAACTGCTGTCCGGTAATGAATGGAAAAAATTGAGCAGTTTGTTTGTATCGTCGTTTTACTTTTCAGTATTAATTGGCTTGGTTATTTTTGCGTCAGTATATTTTTTCAGGGGATATATTTCTCAAACTCTGAAAATTGGCAACATATTCCTAATTGTAATTTTCGGGATGTGGCTTGGTTTGAGTTTTTTGCTTACAGTCCCCGGAGCATATTTATTGGGACTTTTAAGATATAAAGCTTATGCTTTGTTTGTTAGCATTTCCAGTATGCTGCGCTTTGTTTTCCCGGCCCTGTTAGTCGTAGTAGGTTATGGGCTGATTGGTACTTTTTATGGTCTGAGCTTAAGTGTAATTCTTGCT
>MEWG01000022.1:40140-61772 GCA_001773295.1 candidate division WWE3 bacterium RIFOXYD1_FULL_39_9 | reverse complement strand
AGTCTTGCTCAAAAAGAATTTAACAAATGTAAGAAATGAGCTTAATAAGATGTCACCGGAGCTGAACGATGTTTTCAAACTTATCATGCCCATTGTGTTGGTAAATCTATGCATGATGTTATTAAATAACATTGATCTTGTTCTAGTTAAAAGATTTTTTGAGGCGGAAACTGCCGGATATTATGCAGGTGTTGTAACACTCGGAAAAATATTATTATTCGGTGCCGGCACTATAACTGTTGTAATGTTTCCGAAAATTTCTTCAGTAAAAAATGACACCAAGAAATTAATTAAATCATTTGGTTTCTTTTTGTCTCTTCAGTTAATGGCAGTTATCGCAGGAGTTTTAGTATATTTGATATTCCCAAGATACATTACACTTATATTCTTCGGTTCAAAATTTATGGAGTCGGTTAAATACTTGTCGCTGTTTTCTGTTTTTGTAGGAATTTACGTAATTATCAACTTCCTAGTCATGTTCATGTTGGCAATAGATCAAACCAGAATTTATCTACTGCTACTTCCCGGCGTCATCGCGCAATATGTACTTATAAATATGTTTCACGGCTCGCTGGAACAGGTCATTTATATAAATATCTATATATTACTGCTTATTGCCGTCATTCTGGGATTGTACTCAGCCGTGCTCTTTAAGAGGAATTTCAAGTCTTTAGAGCTTAGTTAGGAATACTGTGGTTAATAGGGCCGTACCAATGTAAAATAGGTCTTGGGATGTTGGTTTCAATAATAATCCCTGCGTTTAAGCAGGAAAAAAGCATAAAAGAAGACGTCAGAAGAATTTACAATGTAATGACCAAAACTCGTTGGGATTTTGAGATTATTGTTGTAGTAGACGGCTTTTTGGACGGTACATTTGATGAAGCCAAGAAAGTTAATCTGGCAGAAGTCACGGTAATTGGCTATAAAGAGAATAAAGGTAAGGGTTACGCAGTCCGTTATGGTATGGCGCGCGCAGTAGGGGATTACGTCTCATTTATTGATGCAGGTATGGATATTGATCCAAACGGCATTTCCATGCTCATGGAGCATATGGAGTGGTACAACGCTGATGTAATTGTGGGAAGCAAAGGTCATCCGGTTTCAAAAACAAATTATCCGATAATCAGAAGGTTATATAGTTTGGGCTATCACTTATTAGTAAGAATTTTGTTTGGATTAAAAATTAAGGACACTCAAACAGGGTTAAAAGTTTACCGACGTGAAGTGCTTGAAAAAATTCTCCCTAGACTTTTGGTAAAACGGTTTGCCTTTGATATAGAAATTTTGGCGGTTTCGCACTACCTTGGATTCAGAAGAATTTTTGAAGCGCCGGTAGAAATAAATTGGAACGATGAGAATACTAATTTTACTCCGTTAATTATCTTTGACCGAAATATAAGATTAATGTTAGTCGACACAGCTGCAATATTTTACCGATTGAAAATATTAAGATATTACGATGATAAGAAAAAGAGAATTTGGAAATACGATCCAGAGTTAGAGATGAAAGTTAACACAGGAGAAATCGGAAAATGATCAAGTTCAGCATTATTATTGCAGTTCGAGCAGTTAACGATTTTCTTCGTGAAAATATTTCAAAGATTAGAGAGCTTCAATACGATAATTTTGAAGTAATAATTATTTTAGATAATCCAGAAAACCCAGATTTTAGCGGTGATAGCAGATTTAAAGTTCTTGTTTCCGGTCCTGTTGGTCCAGGCGAGAAACGCAATATAGGAGCAAAGGAGGCTTCAGGCGAAATACTAGTGTTTCTAGACGATGACGCTTATCCAACCTCTGACTGGCTTCTTCAGGCCTCGAAAATATTTGAGAATCCCCAGATATATGCTTTGGGAGGACCTGCCATGACCCCGTTTGACGCATCCTTTTTAGAAAGAATGTCAGGGCGAGTATTAGAATCAACACTGGCCAGTGGTTTCACAATTTACAGACACATGCCTCAGGCTGAAAGAGAAATTGACGATTACCCGACTGTAAATCTTTTTGTGCGAAAGAGTGCTTTTGATTCTGTCGGCGGATTTCCTCTGGAATTTTGGCCGGGCGAAGATACAAAACTTTGTTTAGATTTGGTAAAAAAGTTTGGCAAAAAATTCCTGTACAACCCAATGCCGATAGTATTCCACCATAGAAGAAACCTGTTTGCGCCACATCTTAAACAAATCTCCCGTTATGGAAAACATCGAGGACAGTTTGCAAGAATTTATCCGGAGACATCAAGAATACCGTCCTATTTCATTCCCTCTATTTTTGTCATCGGACTAGTTCTGGGTCCTATATTTTCTCTACTTCATCCGCTCTTTTTGAAATTATATTTCGTTATGTTAGTCTTATATTTCATATTGCTTCTGCTCGAAGGTGTAAGAGTTTACATAAAGGAAAACACACTAAAGGCAGCTTTTTACGTAATGGTGGGGATATTTCTGACGCATATTTACTATGGTGTAAACTTCATAGTAGGGCTACTGCACAAACCTAAGTTAAAGTTGAAAGGGATAGATAAAAAGACAGGAAATTATAATGAAGGGTAAATATGTTAAAAAACGGACAAAATGAATTTACAAAAAATGAGAACTCGAAAGTTAGGATAAAAGTTATAAATGAATTATGTATCAGTGCCGCAACCTGTATTATTCAAGCGCCAAACACCTTTGATTTAGATGACGACGGAATAGCCTATGTTAAAGAAGGAACATGGGACGAGGCGCAGACAATTATTAATGCCGCAGCATCATGCCCGACTACCGCAATTATAATTGAAGATATGCAGGGAAATCAGATTTATCCGGAGGTAAAAATAGGTGCATAAATCTCTGTACGTTAAAGGAACTGACGATAAGATCCTCTCTGAAATCGCAGCTTTTAATATAAACTCAATTTTTATACCTTACTCAACCGACTTTTCAGAAAAGTTTACTAAATTGAAAAGCAACCTTAAGCCCGAGATTGCTGTTAACGTAGAATTAAACGTTTTTGAAGGCAAAGACATTTTAGTAAAATTTGCAGACGCTTCGCCAGTCGAAGCTACAGGCAAGGAGACACGTACAGGTTCATATACAGGACTTTGTCCAAGCCACCCCGGCGTACGTCAGGAAATATTGGACCGAGCTAAGAGAATTTTGGAAACGGAAATTGACGGGATTTGGTTAGGTAACATTAGATATCCTACTTTTTGGCAGACGCCTGAGCCGGAAATTCTTGATACTTGTTATTGTGACAGGTGTATGGAAATGTTCGGTAAATATATCGGGGAGGAGATTATTGGAGATACTCTTGAAGATAAAGTTTTGTTAATCGATGGAAGTTACTACATTGAGTGGCTTGAGTTTAAATGTGGTCAGATATCTTCGATGGTGAGTGAAATTAAGGATCTTATTTTGAATTCTGGAAAAAATATAAAACTAGGAATCTTTGCAGTGCCTTGGGAAGATAAGGAATATGGATCCGGAATTAAAAGGATAGTTGCACAAGATTTTGCGGCGTTAATAAATTATGTGGATGTAATTAGTCCTAAACTCTTTTATAAAGAAATTGGAAAGCCGGTTGACTGGGTAAAATCTAAAATAGATTATTATTGGGAATTAGGTGTTCCGATACTTCCGGTTGTCTCGACATTTGAACAAACCTCAGATGAATTAAAGGATGCTCTTGCATATTCGGTTTGGCGAAATTCTACGGGAGTTCTTGTATACTATACAGAAGAGTTGTTGGAGAAAAACTTAACAGAAGTGGTAAAAAATTTTTTTGATTCAAACTCGTAACTAATTATTTCGTATGATATATTTGTAGTAGTCAATATGATTTCAGACACTAACGCCGAAAATAATCAAAATACTCCTAAGAAATTCAAAATAGCTGTAGGCTATCCGCCTATCGAGACAGATAAAGGCGTTCCGTTATTGTCCCAAAACAGGCAATTTCAATATTTTAACGCACCGACTTACATATATCCTATGGTACCGGCCTATGCCGCTTCATTAGCGCAAGTCAGGGGTTACGATGTTGTCTGGATGGACGGTATTGGCGCTAAACAGACCTATTCAGAATGGATAACACAGCTTGAAACCGAAAAACCGGATATGTTAATGATTGAAACAAAGTCACCAGTAGTTCGACAACACTGGATAATTTTAAAGGACTTAAAGCAAAAATTCCCACAAATGATTATTGTAATGGTCGGGGATCACGTGACTTTTATTCCAAAAGAAACAATGGACAATTCACCTGTAGATTACATAATTACCGGCGGTGACTACGACTTCATGTTGAGCGACCTTGCTGACTCTATAACAAAGGATGTTGTACTGGTGGGTGGTATTTGGGGAAGGGCCGGAGATACGCGAGTTAAACTGTCTGAATTAATAAAATACGAGGATTCTGAGATTAACGGCGCCGCAGCATATTGGGTTTCCGGGCCACTAAGACAAACTCATAATTTGGACGATTTGCCGTTTGTAGACAGAGATCTTACTCATTGGGAATACTATGCCTATGCCAACGGCAATTATAAATACACCCCCGCTACTTATATGTATTCTGGTAAAGACTGCTGGTGGAATAGATGCACTTTTTGTGTGTGGGATCACACTATCAACCCTATGGGTACATACAGGAGGTTCTCCCCAGAAAGACTTTTCGCCGAAGTTAAGCACGTTGTAGACAGCTATGGCGTCCGTGAAATTTTTGACGATGCCGGTACGCTATTTGTCGGCCCTCCGTTAAAGAAATTCTGCAATTTACTGATAGATTCGGGCTACAACAAGAAAGTAGTATTCGGCTGTAACATGCGATTAAACGCTTTGACTCAGGAATACTACGATTTGATGGGTAAGGCCAACTTTAGGTTCATTTTGTACGGTATGGAATCAGGAAATCAATATACTTTGGATAAGTTAGACAAAGGTTTGAAGGTTCACCAGATCGAGCAGGGCGTGAAAATGGCCAAAAAAGCCGGTTTAGAACCACATTTGACTATAATGCTCGGCTATCCTTGGGAAACTGAAGATATGGCGCGAAATACTATTGCCTTGGCCAAACTTCTCTTTAAAAAAGGCTATGTAGACACAATGCAGGCTACTATAGTAATTCCTTATCCTGGTACACCTTTATATAAGGAATGTGTTGAAAACGATTGGTTGTTAGTAGATAAAAATGAGTACGAAGCGTTTGATATGCGCGGACCTGTGATGAAGATTCCGTTTGCACACGAAAAATTAATGGAACTTACACAAGAATTGTATTCTTCGTTCTTTACTCCGCAGTATATCCTAAGAAAAATCCTAAGTGTCAGAAACCTTGATGACGTTAAATTCTTATGGTATTCAGGTTGGAAAATAGTTGGCCACTTGCTGGATTTTGATAAAGAACAGACCAAAGTCAGTATGCTTTCGCCGAAGTTTTGGATTAGCGCCATAAAGAGTTTGTCGGCGCACCTACTGCCCAAAAAAGAAGACAAAGTGGTAGAGGAAACCATCAAAGAAAGCGCCGAGGCCGAAGTTGCAGCAAGAATGCAGGCTAGCTCCAAATTACAGTAAGTAATATAAGTTGCCAAACCAAAACTGTCCCCTCATAATAACTTTATGTTGCCAAAAGTATCCATCTTGATACCTACGCTCAACGCAGGAAGTGTGATAAGACCGTGTCTTGAATCAATCGGCCGTCAAAATTACCCTAAAGAATTAGTTGAAATTATCCTTGGTGACGGAGGCTCTACCGACGATACAATAGAAGTTGCGCAGAAATATGGGGCGAGGACAGTTAACAACCCCTTAAAAACAGGCGAGTCTGGAAAAATGGCCGCACTAAGATATGCGTCAGGGGAGTTTGTTGCTTTAATAGATTCGGATAATATTTTGCCTGATGATAATTGGCTATCTTCCATGATATTCCCGTTAATAGAAAATCCGGAAATAGTGGGCAGTGAGCCTTGGGAATATACCTGGCGCGCTGAAGACGGGTTTATTACCAGATATTGTGCGTTAATCGGCATGAACGACCCAATTTGCATGTTCTTAGGAAACTACGATCGACTAAATGTACTCTACGATAACTGGACTAAAATACCGCACACGGAGGTAGATAAAAAGAATTATGTAATTGCCGAGTTCGACCAAAAAAACGGACTTCCCACAATAGGTGCAAACGGAACAGTTTTTAAAAGAGACTTTTTAGTTGATAATTCATCGGGCGACTATTTGTTTGATATTGATATTCTGGCGACCTATTTGGCCAAAAACGAGCAGATAAAATTTATAAAAGTTAAAAATGGAATAATTCACACTTTTTGTGAAAGTGATATTTCAAAGTTTAGTCGTAAACAAAAAAGAAGAGTAAAAGATTACATTTATCACAAGTCCCGCAACGATAGATCTTACCAATGGACTTCGGATTCACTTATTAGTCAGAGAAATTTGGGACTAATAAAGTTTGTGCTCTATTGTGTGACTGTAATCCCGTTAGTTCTACAGTCTGTTTTGGGTTACTTTAAAAAACCTGACAAGGCTTGGGCATTTCATCCACTAGCTTGTGAGATTACTTTTTATCAATACGTGACAGGTTTTATCGGAGGAATTTTTAAGCAAGAACAAGTTAACAGAAATAACTGGAAACAGTAAGCTAATGTATGCACTCTTTCAAAATACCAGGTGATCCGATTTATAAAGTAAATAAATCTACATTTGTCTTTCTCTGCAAAATTGCTTTGTTGTTTTTATCTGTCAATTTATTTTTTGATAGATCGTGGGTGGGTGAAGATGCCTTTATCTTTTTTCGATATATCGATAATTTTGTAAACGGTCACGGACTTGTGTTTAATTTAAACGAGCGCGTGGAAGGTTTCACTTCTCCATTGTGGGTGTTTGTGTTGTCGGGAATTAGATATGTTACACATTTTCCCTTAAGACCTACAGCTATACTATTTGGTGTATTGCTATCCACGATTTCTATCGCTTTGCTTATTTTTAAGGATAATAAACATCGTATATTTTTTCCGATCGGTGTAGTCCTTTTAGTCACAAACTCTGCTTTTAGAGATTTTGCCACAAGCGGGTTTGAAACCTCACAAACATATATATTACTAGTTATATTAGCTCTATTAATTAAACATGGAAAAATAAATAAGCATCCATTTGTAATTGGCTTGATTTCTTCACTTTTAATATTAAACCGACCAGAATCTTTTCTAATCTTTATGTACCTAGCTTTTATATATACAGCAGGACTACTAACTTTTCGAAACCGAAAGCTCAAATTTGACCCGCAGGCAATAAAAAAGTTTGTATTATTTTTGTTGCCGGTAATTATATTTGTGGGAGGTTACCAGATATTTAGAATGGGCTATTATGCGTCCTTGTTGCCAAATACTTTCTACGCTAAAAAGGGCGGAGAGTTTTACATTGAACAAGGAATCAACTATTTGAGCGACTTTACAAAATCTTACCCAATCACTTTTATTATTTTCCTTGTTACTTTAATTTCTATCTTAATTAATAGAATTTTGAGAATCGTTGAAGATAAGTATTTTGTAGGCAGGGTGCACTTATTTTTAATGTTATTTCTCTTGTCGCTTTACGTCTTATACGCAGGAGGGGATTATATGCACGGCAGATCTCTGTTGATGGTTTTTATCTTGAGCATGATCCTTATTAACGACTTTTATGAACTGATATTGGAAAGTGTTGCTGATTACAAAGGATATTCACTCGGTCCATATGTGGCTTCAGGACTATTTATATTAATTATTTTTTTCTGTGTCTCGATTTTTCAAAGACCCGTGTCTGTAAGAGCAGGTAAACAGCTTAATAATATAAATGACGAGAGGTCGCATTTTGGAGTGAAATTCGAGCGCAAGAAATTTAAGCAGTTTTTGATGCAGGAAATAACACCGGAGTTTGGCTGGAAAGACAGAGGATACTATTATAAGGAGGTTTCCGAGGCTGTAGATTTACCAATTACGGTAGTTAATTGGAATATAGGCTTTTTTGGCTACGCAGCAGGGCCCGATGTGAGTGTAATGGGAAGTATTTTAACCGACCCAATCTTGGCCAGATTTCCTATAGAAAAACGCGGTAAAATCGGCCATGAAAATTCGGCCCATTGGGAATATATTTTATCCAGAAAACCTACAATTAGTTACACACCATTTACCCAGTGGAACCTTAATGCACACTTTAAGTATCAGGACGCCGAACATTCATCGGTAATCGGCGACGATTCAAATGATAGTTTTCCTCCAATTCTCGATTTATCTAATACAGAGTTTATTGAAAGATTCAGCAAGTTGATAGGGAAAGATATTAAAAAATCAGTTGATGATGCTCAACACGAATATTTAAAAAATCTAAAGCAAGAAGATCTTAAATTACTAAAATATGATGCCGAAGAATATTTCGGATTTCTAAAAGTTTATTGGTATCCGTACGCAAATGCTGCCGATAAAGAACTTTTTAATAAGCGAAGAGCTGAATTATTTGGCTTAGACACTACAAGCAGTTATGAAGAATATATCAAAACTTCCGAAATAAAAGATCAGCAATTCTTTGAAAAAATTTCTGGCCCTCTAACTCTTTCAGATTTTTCTAGAAATATAGTTTACTCAATTACAAATGAGTAGTATTTTGAAGTTACCAACAAATATAAAAAGGAGGATACTATGACAAGAATTGGCGTATCACTATCAGTTGGGTACAATGACCTCGAACCCCAGGCTCTGAAAATTTTTGACGTTGTGCAACTCATGGGCGGAATTCCTTTGGTGGTTCTGTGCACGCACAGCGTGCTTGATCCTGAAGGTACTAATAAGGTGATGGAGCTTTGCCACAAATATCCCGACAAGATATTTCCGGCAATTGCAGATAGTGGCTCTTTTTCTGCAGCGTATTTACTTGGTATGCAGGTAGCGGTAGAAAAAGGGGCCGACTTTGTAATAAGTATGGACTCTGACGGCGCTCACGATGTTTGTGAGATTCCTAAGTTTATCCACGAGTTCACAAGAGGACATGAGGTAGTTTTGGCCAGTCGTGTGTTACCGGGCGGTGCAAACAAGTACCCTCTTCAAAGAAGGGTAGTAAGTAGAGTTGCTACGATTTTAGCTAACATTCTGCTGGTGCCCTGGTCAAAAAGGATTACTGATTTCTCATCAGGATACGAGGGGTTGTCTCGGTATGTAGTTCAAAAACTGTTTAAGAGCTACACACCCGATACATGGATCAGTGTCGTATACGGACCTTACCATTTACAGAACACTGAATTAAGACTGGCGCTCTTGAATAGTGGGTACACTATTAAGGAAGTTCCAATTACTTACGGAGTAAACAAAAACGGAAAACCTCTAAAAGTCGGTTACCTTGTACAAGCCCTTTTGGGATTTTTCCGAATGGTACGTTGGGTTCTTGATCAAAAATCAAACAAAAAGGGGTAAACCATATCAATGCTTTACCCCTTAGCAATTTTTTGCAGTAATAATGTTTAAATTACTATAGTTTATATGTTAAACTTTTGTCATTCACTTAGAAGAGATATATGAAAAAAGCACTAATCACAGGCATAGGCGGACAAGACGGCTCCTACTTAGCAGAGCTCTTAATACAAAAAGGTTACGAAGTTCACGGTATACGCCGCAGATCCAGTTTATTTAACTCCGCAAGAATCGATCACATATATGAAGAAGCGCAAAGTCCCTCAAAGAGATTATTTATGCACTATGCTGATTTGGCAGACTCATCTTCACTTTTTAAATTAATTGAAGCAATAAAACCTGACGAAGTATACAACTTGGGCGCACAAAGCCACGTTGGTGTAAGTTTTGATATCCCTGAATATACAGGCGATGTAGTTGGTTTAGGAGCAGTCAGATTATTAGAAGCAATAAAGCAAACTAGTCCCAGATCCAAGTTTTATCAGGCAGCATCAAGTGAGATGTTTGGAAAAGTTTTGGAAACACCTCAAAAAGAAACAACCCCGTTTTATCCCAGATCTCCATACGGTGTAGCAAAAGTTTATGCATACTGGGCGACCAAAAATTATCGTGAAAGTTACAACCTTTTTGCATGCAATGGAATTTTGTTCAATCACGAATCACCAAGACGCGGCAGGACATTTGTAACCAGAAAAATCACAAGGGCAATTGCAGATATATTATATGGAAAACTTGATGTTTTATATCTTGGTAACTTGAATTCAAGTAGAGATTGGGGACACGCTAAGGATTATGTAGAGGCAATGTGGTTAATGATGCAGCACGATGAGCCGGATGATTTTGTGGTTGCTTCAGGAGAAACTCACTCGGTAAAAGAATTTGTTGAAAAAGCCTTTTCATTTGCGGACATTAATATTGAATGGAAAGGTGAGGGTGTCGAGGAAGTCGGAATTAATTCCAAGTCCGGAGATGTACTAATTAGAGTCGACCCTTTGTATTTTAGACCTGCGGAAGTAGACTGTTTGTTAGGCGATCCGTCAAAGGCTAAAAAAGTGCTACATTGGGAACCTAAATATAACTTTGATTCATTGGTAAAAGAAATGTTTGAGTTTGACCTGGAAAACGAAAAAAAGGCTAACGGATATTTAAATTATTAATAATATGCAAACTTATACTGAAGTAAAAAAAGATCAGATTAAATTAATTAAGTCCTCGTTTTACGATGAGGTTAACACAAAAGAGAAACTCGTAGAATTTATTAGAAACGCTCCTATTTTAAGTATGGGCGAGCAGTGCGCAAAATTAGAAGAGGAATTTGCCAAAAAGCAGGGCTGTCGCTATTCAGCTTTTGTTTCCAGCGGTAGTGCGGCTAATTTGATTTTGATCCAGGCGATGCTAAATCTAGGGTATCTACGAAAAGGCGATAAAGTAGCTTTTTCCGCGCTGACTTGGGCAACGAATGTCATGCCTTTGATACAACTCGGGTTGCAGCCGGTTCCGCTTGATTGCGAATTATCCAACCTGAATGTAAGCTCAGGGATCCTGAAATCTGCGCTTGAAAAAGAAAGTGACATTAAAGCCTTATTTTTAACAAACGTTCTGGGTTTTTCTGCGGATATCGATGTTTTAAGTAAGTTTTGCGCAGATAACAATATTCTTCTTTTAGAAGATAACTGCGAATCGTTAGGGTCAAAAGTTGCCGGTAAATTGTTAGGAAATTACGGACTTGCTTCTACCTTTTCGACTTTTGTTGGACATCACCTATCCACTATTGAAGGTGGATTTGTATGTACAAATGACGAAAACTTAGTAGAGATGTTAAGACTTGTTAGAGCACACGGATGGGACAGAAATTTACCGGAAGAAAATAAAAATAAACTTAGAAATGAAAATAATATCGACTACTTCTATTCCCGATACACTTTTTATGATTTAGCTTACAACACCAGACCTACCGAAATTCAAGGATTCTTAGGAAATATCCAAGTTGGTTTTTGGGATGAAATTGTTGCAAAGCGTGAGAGAAACTTCTTTATTTTCCACGAAGCAGTTAAAAGTAATGACGATCTAATACATTTAGAAGTTGGTCACATGGATACGGTTTCCAACTTTGCAATGCCGATAGTTTTCAAGGACAAAACACTATTCAGAAAATATAAAGATAAATTTGAGTCCCGTAACGTCGAGATCCGTCCGGTAATCGCAGGCAATATCAGCAGACAGCCGTTTTTTAAGAAATATGTGAATAGAGACAGTCATCTGGAAAATGCTGATTTCATACATGAGAATGGTTTATACTTTGCAAATAATCCGGAATTAACCGACGAAGAAGTCAACGTTCTTAGTGGATTAATTAGTCGTAAATAACTAATGAATAAAGATTCAAAAATATTTATTGCCGGTCACAAAGGCATGGTCGGTTCCTCAATATTACGAAAACTCCAAAATGAAGGTTATACAAATCTTGTTTTTAAAACACGTGAGGAATTAAATCTTCTTGATCAAAGCAAAGTTAAAAATTTCTTTGCCTCTGAAAAACCCGAATATGTATTTATTGCTGCAGCAAAAGTTGGAGGAATAAAAGCCAACATGACATATCAGGCAGATTTTTTATACGAGAATTTGCAAATACAAAATAATTTAATTTGGTCTGCACATGAAAACAAAGTTAAGAAACTTTTGTTTCTAAGTTCCACGTGCGTTTATCCAAAAGATACACCACAGCCAATGAAAGAAGAATACATCATGACCGGACTGCCGGAACCTACTAACGAAGCATATGCTGTGGCCAAAATTTCCGGAATGAAATTGTGCGAAAAACTTCGCCAACAGTATGGCGACGATTTCACTTCATGTATTCCTACAAATTTATATGGGGTAAACGATAACTTTGATTTGGAAAACTCGCATGTAATGCCTGCATTAATCAGAAAGTTTCATGAGGCAAAAATAAATAAGCAACCAACTGTTTCAGCGTGGGGTACCGGATCTCCAAGAAGAGAGTTTATGAGCACCGAAGACGTTGCTGACGGATGCTTGTTTTTGATGAATTCAGAAACAGTTTACGATTATGTAAATTTGGGTTGGGGAGAAGATATTACAATCAAGGAACTGACCGAGTTAGTAGCCGAAGTTGTTGGTTTTGACGGCGAGATTGTGTGGGATTCTACGAAACCTGATGGTATAGCCAGAAAGCTGACGGACGCAACTAGAATGACTCAGCTTGGTTGGAAACCTAAGGTTGAGCTCAGAGAAGGTTTAACTGCCACATATGAGTGGTATCTTGCGAACGTAACTCATTGATAAATTTTCCATAATTTGTACATTAATCCCAGAAGCTCCAATTGGGCAATTCTTTTAAGGTCATATTCCAAATTACCCGATTCATGTTTCGTTTGTTCAGAAGGATGTCTGTAAGGAACGGTAATGAATTCCGTTTTGCACCCTTTTGACATGGCAATTAACCTTGGTAAATAAGTAGCATCCCATGTGTCCGGTACAGTCATTCCAAATTCTTTCGGAAGATTATTGGGATAATTCAGAAATTCGTTAAGTGCGACATTATTTACCGCAACAGGTCCAAAGAACACGTCCCAATCTAATCCCATATCGTGCACAAAAAGTTTTGCAAGGCTTTCAGATTGTATTTGAAATTTGGGATATGTTTCTTCAAATAATTTTTGATCTCTATTAGGAATTACCATGTCTGCCTTGCCGTTTAAAATTGGTTCGGCAAGTTGTTCTGCGAATTCAACAAGGTTATACTTCTCAGCTTCAAGCCAAATAACTACCCCATCTTTTCCGGCAATATCTCCTGCTTTGTCCAGGATAAACCTGCGACATGTCCCCATACCGTGCACTTTCTCTTCAAATACGGTGGCGCCAAGTTCCTTAAGCTGGTTTCTAAAATTCACATCGGTATCGTCTACTACTAATAGATTTAAGCTATATCGAGCTGCTTTTTTTGCGGTTTCAAGGGCACAGCTAGCTCTAACATCGTCAATTGTTTTTTTATAGTGTGTTGAGGAACAAAGTACTATTTTGGATTTAGGTGTCACCATGTTTCTTAGTTGATAATATATCCCTGTTTATACAATAATTCAGCAGTTAAAATAGCACCACCTGCGGCGCCGCGGACTGTGTTGTGAGATAGAGAGACAAATTTCCAGTCCATAATATTATCTTCGCGCAGTCTGCCAAGGGTAATTCCCATGCCGTTTTCAAAATCTCTATCAAGTTTGGTCTGAGGTCTGTCCTCTTCTTCAAAATATTTTATGAATTCTTTTGGTGCCGAAGGCAGATGTAGTTCTTCAATTGGATTTATATAATTTTTCCAGGCGTTCAAAATCTCATCTTTTGTAGGTTTTTTTGCAAATGAAATATTGACCAATGCCATGTGCCCGTCAGAAACCGGAACTCTAATGCAGTTAGCTGAAATTTCTGGTTTAACAGCAGGTACAATTTTTCTATCAACGATCTCACCCCAAATCCTCAGCGGCTCCTTCTCTGATTTTTCTTCTTCGCCTTTTATTAATGGGATTACGTTATCCAGCATTTCCGGCCAGCTTTCAAAGGTTTTACCCGCGCCAGATATTGCTTGAAAAGTAGTAACAATTACTTTTTCCGGATTAAATTTTTGTAATGCTTGAATTGCCGGTACATAAGATTGTATAGAACAGTTTGGCTTTACAACTATCAGGCCTTTATCCCAGCCTCTGGCTTTGCGTTGAATATCGATTAATTTAGAATGGTGAGGATTTATCTCGGGCATAATCATCGGCACGTCGTCAGTCCATCGATTGGCCGAGTTGTTTGAAACCACAGCAACCCCGGCAGCAGCATAGTCAGATTCTAACTTCTTGATTTCATCTTTAGGCATGTTAACCGCGCAAAAAACAACTTTAACCTCATGTGCTATATCTGCCATGTCTTTGTACAAGTCCTTCACAACAACGTTTTTTAGCAAATCAGGGATCGGGGTACTTTGCACCCACCTGCCTTCGACCGCCTCCGTATATTTTTTGCCGGCCGAATTTTCAGATGCCGCAAGAACGCTAATTTCAAACCAGGGGTGATTTTGCAGCAATACTATAAACTTCTGACCAACTGTTCCTGTTGCTCCTAATATACCTACTTTTATTCGAGGAGAAGACACTTCAGGTTTTAGTCCGGCGCCATTTATTTTTGTTATATTTTCAGATTTCACTTATTATTCAAACTTTCCACTTTTCGGCATTTTTCTTTCGTTAAAGAATGCAGCGTGCAGTGATGTTAAAGCATTCTTTTCGTCTTCTTTATCTATTATTATAGAAATGTTTCTATCTGACGAACCTTGGGCAATCGCCGATATAAGTATATTATTCTTTGCAATGGTATCAAATATTTTACCCGCAATTCTTGGATCTTTTGTTATTTTTTCGCCAACCACAGCAATTATTGATTTATTTTCCTCAATTACAACTTCCGTCATCTTTTTTGTTAATAATTCGTACTCAAATTCTTTATCAATAGCGGTTTTAGATACTTGGCCGTACTCAGGTTTTATTGCAATACAAATTGTATGATCAGAAGAACCTTGAGTAATCAACACGCTATTAATTTTATTTTTCGCGAGTACCGAAAATATTCGAGCGTCTATTCCGGATACGCTAGACATGCCCTTACCCTGAACAAGAATCAAGCTAATATTACTGATTGAAGTTACTCCTTTAATCATTCCTTCCGCGTCAGTCTCGCTACTTATCCTTGTGCCTGAAAAATCAGGATGAAAAGTGTTTTTTATCATTATAGGAATATCTTTTTCTTGGGTAGGTTGAATTGTGGGAGGGTAAATAACTTTTGCACCAAAGTGCGATAGTTCAAAAGCTTCTTCATAAGTCATATTATCCAGAGAAAAGGAATCCGAGACTTTTTTTGGATCTGCCGTCATAACGCCATCTACGTCTGTCCAGATCTCTACCTCGCTTGCGCTGAGTGCGGCGCCAAAAATTGCGGCAGTAAAGTCTGAGCCGCCTCGACCGAGAGTTGTTGTAACATTTTCTTTTGTTGAACCGATAAACCCGGTTGCAACTTGCAACATCGATCTATTTTGAAAATAATTTTTTATATTTGTGTAAGTGTCCTCGTATAAGACTGCGGCATTTCCGAAATTTTCATCGGTTTTTATAAGAGTTCTGGTGTCTAGATATGTGGCTTCTTCAAAACCTCTGCTGATAATATAAGCCGAAAGTCTTTCACCAAAGCTTAGTACATAGTCTAGCATCTTTGGAGTCAGCTCCATTGTTAAATAAGTTCCCCGTAAGATATTCTCCAAGTCACCGAACTTCCTTTCGATTTTTTCTATTGTTTCGACCCTTTTTTCTTCAGATACAATATCATTTACAGCGGCAACGTGTCGTTCTTTTAGATTACGAAAACTCTCAAGATACTTATTATCCTGCTTTTTGGCTAGTTCGGCCATTTCGATAAGTTGATCGGTAACTCCTTGGAATGCCGAGACAACTACAACGTGTGAACCTTCGTATGTTTTGATACTTTTATTTACAATGTCGATTACACTTTTTATTCGCTCCGGGGTGCCTACAGAAGAGCCTCCGAACTTCAAAATCTTCATGGCATTAATCTTGATTGCTCGTTACAAAAGTGTCAAGTTTTTGCTAGACTGTCGTTATGAAATTAGCCGATAGAACTTTGAACCTAAATGCTGAAGGTGCCTATGCAGTTCTTTCAAAGGCTCAGGAGCTCGAGCGACAAGGTAAGAAAATAATTCACTTAGAAATCGGCCAACCGGATTTCCCTACACCCGGAAACGTTAGTAAAGCCGGCATTACTGCAATAGAAGAGGGCCGGACCAAATATAATCCCCCGTTAGGTGTATTTGAACTACGCCAAGAAATTGCAAAACAATTTAGTAAATCCAGAAATTGCGAAGTATACGCAAGCCAAGTAGTGATAACCCCCAGCGGCAAGATGGGAATATTTGCTGCTTATTCTGCAATTGTTAACCCAGGCGATGAGGTAATTTATCCAGATCCTGGATTTCCGACGTACGAAGCACTGACGGATTTTTTTGGCGGAGTAAAAACTCCTGTGCCTATGACAGAGGAAAACGACTTTTCCTTTGACATGGAAATCTTTAAAAAGACGATAAATAAAAATACAAAATTAATAATCTTAAATTCACCAAGTAATCCAACCGGAAGCATAATTTCCAAAAAAGATTTAATCGAGATTGGAAAATTAGCCGAGGAAAATAATAGCTGGATAGTAAGTGATGAAATGTATTCGAGAATTTTATATGACGGAGAATTTAATTCTATTTATAGTGAACACGGAAACGAGGGCAGAACTATTATCCTAGATGGTTTTTCTAAAACATATTCAATGACTGGCTGGAGGCTCGGCTACATGATAGTTCCGGTTGATTTTGTAAAAAAGTTTGATTACATTCTCACGCATTCAGTTGGATGTACCGCGACTTTCACACAATATGCGGGATTAGAAGCGCTAAGGGGAGATCAAACCAGCGTTAGTAGAATGGTGTCAGAATTTAAAAAAAGGCGCGACTATCTGGTTGCTGCATTAAATGAGATAAAAGGTGTAACTTGCAAACTTCCGGCAGGGGCCTTTTATGTTTTTCCTAATATTAAGAGTTTTGGAAAAAGCTCAGACGAAATTGCTGATTATCTTCTAAATGAGGCTAATGTAGCACTGCTGAGCGGTAAATCGTTTGGCGCGCACGGCGAGGGTTATCTTAGAATTTCGTACGCCACTTCTATGGAAAATCTAGAGGAAGGTGTGAAAAGAATCAAGACTGCTTTAGCAAAACTATGACTATAGACATTGGTCTATCATCTTTACAACCAACTCATCTTATGTAAAATAGGAAGTATGAAATTAACTGACTATTTAGCACAATATCTCGCGAACTTAGGAGTAAAGAAAACTTTCGGAATTACAGGATCTGCTATCGCCCCCGTTTTTGATTCATTTGCTGCCAACAAAGATATAGAAATGATTTGCGTTCAACATGAACAAGCTGCGGCCATGGCTGCTGATGCTTACGCAAGAGTGTCAGAAGGTCTTGGAGTTGCAATTTCCACAAGTGGTCCAGGTGCTACAAATTTAATCACGGGTATATGCTGTTCATGGTTTGACCATATCCCAACTTTATATATTACAGGTCAAGTTAACAGTCGATTTACAAAAGGGGATCTACCCATTAAACAAGTCGGGTTTCAAGAAACAGATATTGTTAGTATGGTTAAACCAGTTACAAAATATGCTGTAATGGTTACAGACCCAAACAAAATAAAATATGAATTAGACAAGGCAGTTCACATTGCTTTGAGTGGCAGACCCGGACCGGTTTTAATTGATCTTCCAATGGATTTACAAAAAGCGGAAGTTACTCTGAAAGATTTAGTAGGATATCGTGAGCACGAAAAGGATGTCGAAAAACTCGAAGAAGGCAAGAGTGTTACCGCAAAAATCGAAGAATTCATAAAAGATTTGAAAGCTGCCGAAAGACCTGTGGTATTAATTGGTGGCGGTGTTGTGCACGCTAATGCGCAGGAAGAATTAAAGGAATTATTAAAAGTTCTAAAAGTTCCAACAGTAGTAACCTGGGTTGCTATCGATGTTCTTGAAGAAACCCATCCCCTTTATCGAGGAAGAATCGGGACATATGGACAGCGTGGTGCAAACTTTACTTTCCAAAATGCGGATCTGGTGCTTTCGCTTGGTTCCAGACACGACGGTCGTCAGACCGGAGGTATGGTCGAAAGCTTTGCTAGGGCCGCTAAGAGATACGTCATAGACATTGATCGTAATGAACTTACCTATCAACAAGTAAAAGGTCACGTAAACATTAATGTAAACTTGAAAGATTTTATCCCGGTACTAACTAAAAAACTTCAAAAAGAAAATCTAACGAGTATTTCCTGGTGGTTGAAGCGCACTAAAGAATGGCAGGAAAAATATCCGATAGTCACGGAAGCTATGAGAAGTCCAAAGAAAAGAGCAGACGGCTACGCTTTTATGGACGTACTGTCTGATTTAACTGAGCCCAATGATGTAATAGTCGGAGATTGCGGCGGAAATATCGTAAATCTCGCACAAGCATATAAAGTAAAGAAGGGTCAAAAAATTGTAACTGCATGGGCACACTCTCCGATGGGTTACGCCTTTGCCGCTTCTTTAGGCGCATATTATGGCAAAAGTAAAAAAGCAAAGAACGTTTTATGTACAATCGGCGACGGAGGTATGCAGGTAAATATTCAGGAGCTTCAAACTGTCAAATACTACGATATTCCGTTAAAAGTATTTATAATGGATAACGAATCCTACGGAATTATTAAACAATTCCAAGACACTTACTTTAAGTCCAGATATGTAGGATCGCATGGGTTGGGCTACGGAGTTCCGGATTTTGTAAAAGTTGCTAAAGCATACGGATTAAAGACTGAGTTGATCAAGAATTACGGCGAGCTTAAGTCTAAAATCAAAAAAGTGCTCAATGCAAAAGGTCCGGTAATTTGCGTAGTTAAATTACCTACTAAGACTGTTCTTGAGCCTAGATTAGGCTGGAACACCGGTATTGAGGATCAGATGCCTTTTTTGGACCGCGAGGAATTTACAAACAATATGTATATCAAACCTCTGGTTAACAAAGAAGCTGAGACCAAGAACTTACCCTAGTAGCAAAACTAATGACAAAAAGTCCAAGCAGAATAGTAACAGAAGACGTTGAGTATATTGTTAAAGTTTTAGCAAAAAAACTTGATGTTCTTGAAGGTACTACAGTGTTGGTAACAGGAGCTTCCGGTTTATTTGGAAGCTATTTTTTGGATGTAATTGCTTATCTAAACGAAACTACTTTTAAAAAGAATTGCAGAGTTATTGCCATCCAAAGATCGGACCCATCAAAAACAGCAAAATTAAAATACTTAACTGACAGAAAGGACATAACTTTTGTAAAACACGACGCTAGATATCCATACGAACCGGAAACTAAGATAGATTATTTTGTGCATTCGGCAGGCATGTCGGCACCTGCATTTTTTCAGGCAGACCCTTTGGGAACTGTCGATATAAATGTAAATGGAATCAGATGGGTACTTGAAGCTGCCAAAAAAGATGCATCAACCAGTGTTTTATATATGAGCAGTGGGGAAATATACGGGCATCCGACACCGGAAAACATACCAATTAAAGAAACCTACAACGGAAATGTCTCTTCGCTTGATCTTAGGGCATGCTATGCGGAGTCAAAAAGATTGTCAGAAACTTTATGCGCAACCTATAAACGCGAGTACGAAGTTCCGGTAAAAATTGCCAGGTCGTTTGCAACATACGGACCGGGATTGACTACGAACGATCGAAGAGTTATTGCCGATTTTATAAGAAACGGAATTGAAGGTAAGCCGATTGAAATGTTAAGCGATGGTTCAGATACCAGGGTTTTTTGTTATATTTCTGACGCAACAATTGCATTTTTTGAAATATTGCTGTCTCAATTTAATGGAGAGGCATTTAATGTTTCAAATGATTTGGGCGCAGTAAGGATTCTGGATTTAGCAAATTATATTCACGAAATATGCGATATAAAAGAGCCTGTTAAGATCAAGACCAGGGAAAAAGCAGATTTTATAAAAGATGCCCCTACCGTTGTTATGCCTGATATTAGTAAAATAAAGACATATTTTAATTTTGAGCCGAAGATTGACATTAAAGAAGGCTTAAGAAGGACCATAGAATGGAACAAAGAAATACTGAAGGTTTAAATACATTACCAATGCTTTGCTGTCCAGAGTGCAAAGGAGATCTGATCCAATCAGGAGAGGAGTTAATCTGCACAACGGAGTCGTGTAAAAAAACTTATCAAAAAATTGGGAATATTTATAACTTCCTGCCGGAAAAAATCGAGAAAGACGCGGGTTTATCTAAAGAAAAATGGGATGAATTTTACATTGACAAAGAAGGCAGACTTTCTTATGAAGAGCAGTATCGAATATACCTCAATGACAATTTTCAGAACGTTTTTGATCAAATTAGGAAATATAAGGAATTCGGAAACGAGACAATTTTTTTGGAGATTGGATGTGGCCCAATGTATCTTGCAAGAGCGCTTTCAGATAAATGTAAATTAGTTGTCGGCATAGATTTCTCGCTCGAAGCATTAAAACTTGGTGAAAGAATGCTGGAGGACATGGGGATTCATAACTATTTATTAATCCTCGGAGACATACAGAAAATGCCAATAAAAGAAAACCAGATCGATATTTTATATGGCGGCGGTGTTATCGAACATATTGAAAATACACCAGCAACGATTAAAGAACTTTACAGAGTACTTAAGTCAGGAGGAATATCTTTTAACACTGTTCCAAGTTTAAATATCGGCTCTTTAACTTATAGACAAGTTTGGGGTAACATTCCAAATTTTCCCGTCCTTAAACAAATTGCGGAATTTGTCCACATAAAATTACTTAAATCAAAACATATGATATTTGGTTACGAGTTTTCCTTTTTGGGCAGCCATATAAAAAGAATGCACAAAACGGCAGGTTTTAAAGAAGTTTATGTTGATCAATTTGCTACAAAATTGTTATTCGAGTTTGTTCCATTTGCATTACTTAGGAAATTTTTTATCTATTTGGCGGAAACCAGTCCGTTATTTTGGCCCATGATAAAAGTTGTGGGAGTTAAATCATAAACGGAAGATCATGGAGTAAATAAAATATGTGTGGAATTGCAGGAATAATAAATGGAAGCCCAAAATCTGAAGAGATTCTGCAGAGCATGCTTAATAGCATTAAGCACAGAGGTCCCGATGATTGGGGAATGCACGTAGATAAGGAGCGTGGTGCTTTTTTGGGGTCAAGAAGACTGAGCATCCTAGATCTAAGTCCAAAAGGACACATGCCCATGTATAGTGCCGACAGATCGCTGGTTATCTGTCAGAACGGCGAAATTTACAACTACCCACAATTAAAAGTCGAACTTGAAAAGTTAGGTTATCATTTTGAATCCTCTTCAGATACCGAGGCAATTTTGCACGGATACGAAGAGTGGGGAACCGGTGTTTTTGAAAAGCTCCAAGGTATGTTTGCTATTTCTATCTACGACAGTAGGAACCATAAATTCATTTTGGTGAGAGATAGGATTGGAATTAAGCCCGTTTACTATTTAAGTAAAG
>MEWG01000022.1:39773-40116 GCA_001773295.1 candidate division WWE3 bacterium RIFOXYD1_FULL_39_9 | reverse complement strand
TGCTTGGATTTATGTTCTACCCGGATTCCGCGCACACGATGATCCGCGGAGTATTAAAACTTGAGCCAGGGTATTTTCTTGAAGTAAACTCCGAGACAGGAGAATACACAAAAAACAGATATTGGTCGCTAATTGAAAACGAGCAGGTTAAGAGACTGTCTTTTGAGGATGCTGTTAGTCAGTTGGAAAATCTACTTAAAGAAACTGTAAAATCGCACTTGATGTCGGATGTGCCGCTAGGTGTTTTGCTGTCGGGAGGGTTAGACTCTTCTTTAATAACTGCTTTGATGAAAGAGCAGACAAACGGCGAAGTACTTACGTTTAACGCAAAATTTAATCACAA